>JAIBBY010000050.1 GCA_019694455.1 Pirellulales bacterium | reverse complement strand
CCTTGCGGCGCCCAATGCAAACCGTCGGTCGAGGTGAACCAATGCGCCACGTCGCCTCGGCCCTCGGCGAACATCAACAGCCGGTCGCCGTCGCGCGTCACGATCATGTCTTCGATCCAATGTTCGCTGTCGAGCGGATTGCCCGCGTACCGCGTCCACGTGAGCCCGTCGGGCGAGGTGGCGTAGCCCAGCATCTTGAGCCCCTCGCGCGTGCCGTCGTAGCCGGTGTACCACATCCGCCAGCCATCGGCGTCGCGCAAGATCCAACCGCGCTCGCGGATCGCCTGATCCCAATGCCCTGGCCCCGCGCCGGCGAAGACCGGGTTTTTGTCGTAATCGCAGAAGCAAACCAACTCGCGCGGAAAAAGCGCATCGATGTCGCCGGGCGCCTCACGGACCGCGCTGGCCGCTTCGTCTGCCCGCGCCGCCAGCGCCACGCAGCACAACACCCACACGGCGGCAATCGTTCGTGGCCAAGCAAATCTGGCTGCGGGCGTCATTTCTCTGGCGCTCGGGACCGTGTTTCCAGCCGGAAACCTTTGTTGTACCACGCCCGCCCAGCGGGGCGTAGCAGCCCTGGACGATTCGCGTGCGATCGGCACTTCTGGACCGGTTGCTGTCGCAAGTCCGTCGCGATTGGTACGAGCATTGCAGCCTTCAAGGTTTGAGTGCGATCTGCAAGCGGTAACCACCCAAAGGAACGGAGTTAGCGATGAAAACGATCTCGACCGACGAACTAAAGATCATGCGCGACAAGAATGCGGGTCTCACCTTGGTCGACACGCTGCCAGCGGAGTCGTTCGAAGCCACGCGCATTCCCGGCGCGATCAGTGTGCCCCTGGACCGCAGCGACTTTGTCGCGCGCGTCGAGCAAGAATCGGGCGGCAAAGATCAACCGGTGGTCGTTTACTGCGCAAGCCAAGAGTGTGACGCCTCGGAGAAGGCCGCGCGCCGATTGGAAATTGCCGGCTTCACCGCCGTGTCGCGCTACACCGGGGGCTTCGACGCCTGGCAGCACGAAGCCGGATGAGCCGGCGCGGTTCGGTCTGGTTCGGCGCATGCCGTGCGACGTGCCGGCGTGCGCCAAGCGGTCAGAGCGATTTTCAAACGGTGGCGGCAACAGGAGACACGGACATGTTGAAGTTGAAGCGAGTTTACGAGGAGCCTTCTTCCCAGGACGGCGTGCGTGTCTTGGTGGAACGTCTGTGGCCGCGCGGGCTGACCAAAAAACGCGCCGCGGTCGATCTGTGGCTGAAAGACATCGCCCCCAGTCCCGAGCTGCGCAAATGGTTCGGGCACGACCCGGCCCGCTGGAAGCAATTCGAAGAGCGCTATCGCGGCGAATTGCGCGAGCACCCAGACGCCGTCCGGCTTCTCAAGCAAAAGGCGAAGGAGGGGACCGTCACCCTGGTCTATGCCGCGCGCGACGAAGCGCACAACGGCGCGCTGGCGCTGAAACGACATCTCCAGGGACACTAACAACAACATGTAGCGCGCCGAGCCACGGAGGGCCCGGCGCGGGCGAAATGCGCGGCCAGGAGACCACCAGCCAGCGACTATCAAAGGAGTCGATCATGACAAATCAAACCGACACTCGGCTGCAACTGCGCGGCGTTCACCTGTGTTGCCAAGGCTGCGCGCAGGCGGTGAACCAGGCGGTTCAAACCGTCGCGGGGGCAGAATCGCAATGCGATCTGCACGACGGAACCGTGACCGTAACCGCCCCAGACGACGCCGCGGCCCAACAAGCGCTGGACGCGATCGCCGCCGCCGGCTTCTATGGCCGCGCCGACAGTGAGCAATTCGCGATCCGCCCCGTGGGCAATATCCCACCGGGCAATGTCCATCGGCTGCGAGTCTCCGGCATCCACAACTGCTGCGATTTGTGTTGCGACGCCATTCGGCAGGCCATCGCCACCGTTGCCGGCGTGACTGGCGACACGGCCACCCCTGGCGCGACATCGTTTGTGGTCACCGGCGACTTTAAGCCCGCGGCGCTGGTCCAGGCCATCAACGCCGCCGGCTTTAGCGCGCGGGTTCAAGTGTGAGAGCGGCTATTTCCATCATTCATCAGGGGGATTGAAACAACATGAGCACCAAAGTCGCCATTAACGGTCTGGGACGCATCGGCCGCGCGGTCTTGAAGCTGGCGATCGACGAGCCCTCGCTGGACGTGGTCGCCATCAACGATCTGGGAGACGTCGACAACCTGGCTTACCTGCTGCGGTACGACACGGTGTACCGGCGTTACCCCAAGTCGGTGGCGATCGACGGGCCCAACCTGATCGTCGCCGGCCACAAACTGCAAAAGCTCGGCAGCCGCGACCCGGCGGAACTCCCGTGGAAGGATCTCGGCGTCGAACTGGTGTTCGAATGCACCGGCGCGCTCACGCGGCGCGAAGATCTGGCGAAGCACATCCGCGCCGGCGCGCGCGTGGTGCTGCTGTCGGCGCCCTCCAAGGATGAAGACGTCGAAACCGTAGTCCACGGCGTGAATGCGCCCGGCGACGCGACCGCTATCGTCTCCTGCGCCAGTTGCACCACCAACTGCATCACGCCGATCGTCGAGGTCATCGGCCGCCGCATCGGCTTCGAAAAATCGATGCTGACCACCGTGCACGCCTACACCTCCACTCAGTCGATCGTCGATCGTTCTCATCCGCGCTTGCGGCGCGGCCGGGCGGGGGCCGCTAACCTGGTGCCGTCCGACACCGGCGCCGCGCGCGCCACCACGCGCGCGCTGCCGCAGTACGCGGGTCGCTTCGACGGCATCGCGATCCGGGCGCCGATTCCCGCCGGATCGTTGGCCGACATCACGTTTGTCACTTCGCGAAAGACCACTGTGGAAGAGGTGAACCAGATTCTCACCGAGGAAGCCGACTCGCCACGCTATGCCGGAGTGCTCGGCGTCACGCGCGATCCGCTGGTCTCATCCGACATCATTGGCGACTCGCGCGCGTCGGTGGTCGATCTCGACCTGACCCGCGTTGTCGACGGCGACCTAGTCAAAGTCATGAGCTGGTACGACAACGAATGGGGCTACGCCAATCAGATGATTCGCGAGGCGCTGGCGGTCTGCAAAACCGCGCGCCGCTGACCGCGCCACCCCGCTAGGCCGCCGTCGCCCGCGCAAACTGCTCGTGCAGCCGCGCGTAAACGCCTCCCGCGGCGACCAGTTCGGCGTGCGTGCCCCGTTCGACAATCTGGCCTTCGTCGAGCACCAGCACCAAATCGGCGCCGCGAATGGTGCTCAACCGGTGCGCCACCACAAAGCTGGTCCGCCCCGCCAACAGCCGCGCCAAAGCCTGCCCAATGCGATACTCGGTCAGCACGTCGATCGAACTGGTCGCCTCGTCGAGGATCAAGATGCTCGGGTCGGCCAATAGCGCCCGCGCAAAACAGACCAGTTGCCGTTGTCCTAGCGACAGGCGGCAGGCGCCTTCCCCCACCTCAGTCTGCAGCCCGTTCGGCAACGCGGCCAGGATGTCGGCGCAGCCTAGCCGCTCGACGGCCCCTTGCACCTCGGCGTCGGTCGCGCTGGGGCGGCCAACGCGGATATTCTCCAGCACCGTGCCGGTGAACAAAAAGTTGTTTTGCAGCACCACGCCGATCTGGCGCCGATAGTCGTCGGTGTCCAGCCCGCGCAGGTCTTGCCCGTCGATCAGTACCTGGCCGGCGTCCGGCAGATAGAACTTGGCGATCAGGTTGATGATCGAGGTCTTGCCGCTGCCGGTGTGACCGACCAGCGCGATGGTTTGTCCTGGCTCGGCCACAAAGCTCACGCCGTGCAGCACCGGGCGCGCCGGGACGTAGCTGAAGGTGACCCGGTCGAACTCCACGCGCCCGCGCAGTCGCCGCGCCGCGCTGGCGTCCGGCCAGTCTTGCCACTCGGGTTCGGTTTCCAAGAGGGCGCGCACGCGCTCGGCGCCCGCCATCGACACTAGCGCCTGATTGTAGAGGTCGCCCAGGGTTTGAATGGGGCCAAAGAAGATGTTCGCCAAAAACAAAAACTGAATCAGGTCTCCCAGCGGCAGCGACGAGCCAGCGGCCAGCGCGCGCCAGCCCCCCACGATCAACAGCGTCGCCAAAAAGAACTGGCTGTTCAGGTCGAGCAACGGGCCAAACAGGCCGGCGGTACGGGCCGCTTCAAAGTTGTAGCGCGAATGATCGGCCACCAGCGCATGAAAGCGGCGGCTGTTCGTCTCTTGCCGCACAAAGCCTTGAATCACCTGAATGCCTTGCACCGTCTCGGCCAATGTCGACGTGACGCGGCTGAAGCTCTCTTGTACGTCGCGGTGCAGTCGGCTGAGCCGGCGGCGAAAGTGGTTGTTGATCAGCCACAGCCCCGGCGCGATCGCCAACACCAGGCCAAACAGCAAGGGGTCGCACCACAGCATCAGCGCGGCGGCGATCACCATCTGGCCGCCGCTCACCAGCCCGGCAAAGCACACCTCTTGTACGCCGGCCCGCACCGCCTCGGCGTCGGAGGTGACGCGACTGATGATCCGCCCCAGCTTGGTCTGATTGAAAAAGCCAAGCTGCAACCTCTGGAGCTGCGCGAAGATGTCGGCGCGCAAGTCATGCACCACCGCCTCTCCCAGTTCCAAGGCATAGCGCTGCCGAAAATGAAACGTCAGTTGCGTGAACAAGGCCAGCGCCACAAAGCCCGCCAGCCCCCAGGCCAGGCCGCGCGGGTCGCCCGCGGTGATCGGCCCCGTGATGATCCGCCCCGTCGCCCACGCCAACAGTGGCAGTTGCGCCGAACGCAGCGCCACCAGCGCCAGCAGTAGGTTGCGCTGCCGCGCGTGTGGCCGCGTGTAGCCATACAGCCACGCGATCAATTCGCTGTCGAGTGGGCGGCTCGGCAGCTCGAACTCGCGATCCATCGGCTCGGCGGCGGTCGGCTTGTTGGCGGCTTTTTGCATGGCGCTGACGTGGCTCGCGGCTAGGCGGCGTCCGAGGCATAGGCGTCGTGCGCCGGCAACCGTAGCGGCGCGTCTTCGATCACTTGCCCATCGCTTTGCAGGCTGGCGGCCCGCCAATACAGGCCGCGGCTGCGCATCAACTGTTCGTGCGTGCCTAGCTCGACAATCCGCCCCCCGTCCAGCACCACCACCAGGTCGGCGCGGCGCAACGTGCTCAGCCGATGCGCCACCACCAGCGTTGTTCGGCCCGCCATCGCCTGCTCCATCGCTTGCAAGATCTCGTCCTCGGTCTGCGGATCGATCGCCGCCGTCGGATCGTCGAGCAACAAAATCGGCGGCTCCAGGAGCAAGGCGCGGGCAATCGCCAGTCGTTGCCGCTGCCCGCCAGAAAGGTCCTTGCCCCCTTCTTTCAATACGGTGTCGTAGCCGTCGGGCAGCCCGGTGATGAAGTCGTGCGCTCGCGCGATGCGCGCCGCGCGTTCGATTTGCTCGCGGCTGGCGTCTGGCTTTCCAAAGGCGATGTTGGCGGCCACCGTGTCGCCAAACAGCGTCGTCTCCTGCGGCACTACGCCAATGTTGCGGCGCAGCTCATCCACATCCAACTCGCGCACGTCGATCCCGTCGATCAGCACGCGGCCGCCCGTCGCGTCGAAGTAGCGCGGTATCAAATTCAACAAAGACGACTTGCCCGACCCCGTGGCGCCCAGCAGCGCCACGCACTGCCCCGCCGGTATCCACAGCGAGATGTCGCTGAGGACGGGCTGCGCCTGATGGCGAAACTCGACAAACTCGAACTCAATCTCCCCCCGCGCGCGGCCCAGCGGGCGCGGGTTGGCTGGGCTTTGGATCTCGATCGGCGCGTCGAGCACCTCAAACACCCGCCGTGCGCCGATCAGGCTCTGCTGCACGCTGTTGACGATGCTGGTGACCTTGCTTACCTGGCCGGAAAACTGTTGCAACAAATTCGAGAAGACGATCAGCCCCGAGCCCAGCGCCAAATCGCCCTGCATGACCAGGTAGCCGCCGTAGCCCAACAGCGCGACCAGATTGAACTGCGTGAGCAGCTCAATCGTGGGAGAAAACAAGCTCACCCGCCAAAAAATCCAATGCTGCTGATCGGTGACCGCGCGGTTGGCCCGCGCAAACTTGGCGCGCTCCTCGTCGTGGCGGGCAAAGCCCTTCACCACCTGCACGCCGCGCACGTTCTCGGTGAGCGCCAATAGCATCTGGTCGAACAACTCGCGGTTCTTGGCGTAGGCCGGCTTCACTCGCCGCGAAAAGCTAGCCGAGATCGCCCACATCACCGGCGTGCTGGCCAGACAGAGCAAAGTCAGCCCGACGTGGATCCGCAGCATGTACGCCAGATAAAAGGCGAGCGACAGGCCCAGCGTGAGCGCTTGCAGCACCACGCCATCGACGAACACGCGCAGCGATTGCACGTCGGCGGTCACGCGACCAATGATCGAGCCGCTGTGATGATCGGCGAAAAACCGAAAGCTCAAGCGCTGCAGCTTTTCATAAACCAAGGCGCGCAGATCGACCACCATCCGCTGATGCACAAAGCGCGCGGCGACCCGCGCGTACCAGTAGTTGGCCACGCCCCGCGCCGCGGCCAGCGACAGCATGGCGGCGGCCAGCGCGGCCACCGTGAAACGGGGCGACCAGTCGGCGGGCGGCGCCAGGCCCGCGGGCCAGTTCAATGCGGGGCCGCCGGGCGCGGCATGCTGGCGCACCACATCCACCGCCAACCCCAGCGCCGTGAACGTCGCCAGCGTCAGCGCCAGCACCACAAGCTGTAGCGCCAAAAGCTGCGCGCACCCCAGGCGATACTTCCACGCCAGTTGCCCCAGGCGCAGGAGCAACCGGCGAGTCGTTGGCGCGGCGTCAGGGTCGATCGACATGAACGGCGAACCAGGCGGGGTCGGGCGGGTGGGCGCGGCAGCGAGAAGGAAAGAAGTCTCCCAGTAATTCATAGGCGCGACCGCCCCGCCGGCCAAGATCAGTCTTTGGTCCCGCCGTCCTGGTGGGACACTGGCTCGCCCGTTTGGCCCAGCCGATCGGCGCCATTTTTCTGATCTTGCCGGCCGTTTCTTGGCTGTGCCCCTCCGCAATCGGCAAAAGCCGGCGTTCTCGCGGAATCTTCTGCCCGCTGATTTTCGCGGCCGACCAACAGCGCACCCCCTCTACCTTTGATTTTGATAAAATTTTGTGTTAATTGTGGTGTTGCCGGCTGGCCAACGCTAGCTAATTCCAGGGACAGTCAAGAGGCGGTTTGATGCAGCGGGCACTTCTGTGGGCTGGACTCTGTATGTTGGTTGCTTCGCCGGCCGTGGCATCGACCCTTTTTGCCGCCACCGGCGACTCACAGACCAGCGCCTACGGAGCGCTGTTGCAGTATCAGTTCAATCGCTTTGGCATGCCCGCCCAGTCGTTGCGATTCGCCTCGGGCGGGGCCTCCGCGCCGATCTACACGGGCCAGGCCACCGACATTCACGCGCAGCCACCGCACGCGCATGATTTTGGCGCCGATGCCCTGGCCGCCGGCGCCAACTTGGTGCTATTCCAGTTGGGCGTCAACGACTCGTTTCTGGAACCCGATCAATTCGCGGCGTTTCAGAGTCTCATCGGGGCGGAGTTCGACGCCTTCCAAACCGCTGGCGTGCAAGTGATCTTGGGCGCGAATCTGCCGGTGCTGACCAATCCCAACGACGCGCGCTATGCGCTGGCCGATGAGCGGCTGCGCACGCTCTACAATCCTTGGCTGCAAACGCAGGCCGCCGAGCGCGGTTGGCTGTTTCTGGACAATTACCACGCGATCCAACAGCAGTCCGGATGGCAAAGCTGGTATTCCGACGACGGCCAGACGCCGGGATACGTCCACCTGTACGGCGGCCCCAAGGTCAATGGCATCACCCCCGGCTACGACTGGCTCAGCCGGCAATACGCCTTTGGCGTGGCGAGCCTCTACGCCGGCGACGCCGACATGAATGGCGTGGTCGATGGCGCCGACTACACGGCCTGGGCCGATCACTTTCACCAACTCGGCGGCTTCGCCAGCGGCGACTTCAACTGCGACCTGCTCATCGACGGCGCCGACTACACCATTTGGGCGGACAACTTTATCGTGGGCAACTCGGCCGCGCTGCCGATCCCAGAGCCAGCCACTTGCCTGCTGCTCGCCATCGGGGCGATCGGAGTCATGGCCGCCATGGCGCGCCGTCACCACAACTAACCGCGAGTCTGCTGCCCGCCACTCGATCGCTTTCAGTTGAACTGCTTGGGCTCTAGCGGCGTCGGGGCAAAGCGGATCGCCGTGGCGCCGGCTTGCTGCGCGCATCCGTCGGCATCGTCGTCCAAGTCCACCGGCTGCGACGCCATCTGCAAAATGGCGTTGCGCGCGGCGGCGTGAGCGGCTCGCGCATTCGCCTGACGCAGCTTGCCAAGGTTGTTTGGCGGATGCCCTTTGGCGGTTAACGAAGCACACCATTTTTCCGCCTGGTCGCACGATTCCAACCACACCAAATAAAGATCGCGCACCGCCTGGGCAGTGTCGCTCTCAATAATGGCTACGCCAGACCGTCCCGCTTCCAACAGAAACTGCTCCGCCTTCTCCAGCCACTCGAGCGCATCGACTCCCATGTCGAGCCAGCGCTCGCACGCGGCGCATTCGTTGGTGTCTTGCTCAATGTCGCGCGGCGCGGCCGGGCGAATTGCAAACCGCTCGACGCGGCGCCTCGCAACCTTCAGGACCAGATCTTCCGCCATGTCACCCACCGCTTGCGAAACAAGAAACAGTCGCGCTCTCGAATTATACAAGCAAACCTGCCCGGACAGTGCCGCCTTTGTACGCCCCTCCCCCCTCAAAAGCATACGTCGTCATCCAAATTACGCGGCACATTCCCGACGCGACGGCCCCCCGCGCAGGCAGCGCCAAAGCGGTCAAAAACCGCCGCCAGACAAACGCCGCTCACGATTTGTTTGACCCTTCTTCCACAGCCGTTTACGATGCGAGTCTGGCAGCGTTTTATGGCAATTGGAAGAGATGGCCCTCTTCTTCCAGCTTGCAGTGATGCAGACCCGCCCGACCTGCCTCGCTCACCAAGAGGCGTGGCGTATTTCCCGTGCAGCGTCGTCACAAGACACAGCGCAACCGATGGGCCAAGACCGCTCGAGCGATGCTCAGCGGCCGCGGGCGGAGGTTGCTCGTTGAGCAACTCGAACGCCGCGAACTCATGGCGGCCGACTTCGATCTGCTCCCGCCACTGCTGCACGACGGCACATCACCCAGCGACCTGTTTGCCGCGTCGGTCATGGTCACGGATAGCGACGGCGCCGCTTACCAAAACCTGCCGATCAACCGGGACCCGAATGATTTCTCGCCAGTTCCGGCGCCCGAAATTGGCAATTTGCTCTGGCAGCCACAGCTCCTCTATCTCAACAACCATCGCGCCGACATCACTGCCTCGATCGACTCCGGCGGTTCGGGTGAGCTGATCGACTTTTTGATGACGGTCCCCAACGCCGGGCACAACCTGGAAGGGGACTGGGACTTTTACTCGTTCCATTTGGATCGGCCCACCACGCTCCGCGCCGAGGTGATCGCCGCCCGACTCGGCGGCAGCCTCGATCCCGTCCTTGGCCTCTGGCGCCAAGGGCAGACGAGTCAGCTTTGGGCCACCGACGACGACACCGTGGGGCGCGACCCCCTCATCGAGCGCAACTTGCAAGCCGGCGACTATGTGATTTGCGTCGCCGGCGCGCAAGGCACCACCGGAGACTACCGACTGCTGATCTCGGCGGGCATCCCGCCGCAGATCGTGCAAATGACTCCCGACGGCGACACGCGCCAGCCCCCGCAGGCCCTCACGCTGTTCCTGTCAGAAAACAATCTCGCCGCCGACTCCGTGCTGCGCGATGCCTTCCGGCTGGTCGCGTTGGACAGTTTTGACCAGATCGCCGCCGATCTCACCAGCCAGCTTGGCGCCCCCAGCTATAGCGCCGCGCAAGACCGCATCACCCTGCCCGTGATCGGGTCCCTGGCCGACGGCAACTACGCGCTGCTGGTAGGCGACACCTTGGTTGGCCTCGATGGCTTGGCGCTCGATGGCGATGGCGTCGGCGGCGCGGGAGGCGACTTTGTCGGCCGCTTCCGCGTCGACACCACCGCGCCGCAACTGGTCTCCGGTTCGTTGAGCCTGGCCGGCGCGCTCGCCGCGCCGCAACAAGGCCTGTTCTATCGAGTCGCCGGCCAGGCGACCGCCGCGCGCCCCGGCGAACGGCTGCGGGCAGAACTCGATCTCGATGGCGATGGCCAATACGACGACGGCTTTCAAGAGTTTGTCATGGGCGAAGCGGCGACGCAGTTCGTCATCGAAGCCGCCACGCCGCTGGCCGCAGGGCAAGGCGCGGTCGCCAGCGTGCGACTGATCGACGCGCTCGGCAACCTGTCGAGCGGCGCGCCGCTGACCATCGACGCCAGCTTGGCGCTGGTCACCGCGGCCACCCCCGACCTGGCGTTGACGGCGATCAAAATTCAATTCAACCGCGGCGATTTGCTCGGCATCGATCAGGCGGAAAGCTATCACGTCGCCGGCCGATCGATTCGCCAGGTGACGCTCTCGGCCGACCGTCGCGTAGCCACGCTGCAACTCGATCAACTGCCCGACGGCGTGTACGAAGTGACCGTGTTCAGCGGCGCGGAGGGCGTCACCGCGCCGACAACTCATGGCACGGAGCCGATCGAGACGCCGCTGGATGGCGATGGCGACGGCGCGCCCGGCGGCGATCATGTCGCCACGGTGATCGTCGATCGGCGCGGGCCGCTGATCCACAGCCTGCGCTTGGCGGGCGATGATGCGACCCCGGCGACCAATCGCACCTTCGACGCCTCGCCCAGTTTTGCGCTCGCGCTGTCCGACGAGTTTCCCGGCGCGTCAGGTTGGGTGACGCTCGATTTTGATTTCGACGGCGATGGCCAGTACGACGATCAGCGCGTCAAGGCGCTGCTTTCTGCTTCCGGCGCCGCGCAAGTGGTGATCGTGGCGGCCGATCATGTCTTTGGCGAACAACTAAACCGCGTGGTTGTGCGCGCGACCGACGCCTCTGGCAACACGGCGCTGGCATCGCTGCAATTTGTCGTCGATCAGCGCGGCCCGATCGTGCGCTCCACGCAAGTGACGTTGCCGCAAGACGAACTGGGCCTGCCGGCCGGCATCGTCGAAGTGCGCATCGCGCTCAACGAAGAACTCGATCGCGCCGCGGTCGCCAATCTGGCGAGCTATCGTCTCTTTGGCGCCGGCGCCGATGGCATCCTGGACTACAACACCTCGGCCGATCGCAGCGCCGCAATCATCTCAGCCACCTATTCGCCCGGCATCCCCAGTCAGCGCGTGCCCCCCGCCATCACCATCGTGATCTCCGCCGCGGATCTCGAAGGAGATCAGTATCAACTCGTGCTGCGCGGCGACGCGATTCGCGATCTGGCGGGCAACCCGCTCACCGGCGGCGACCTGCGGATTCCGTTCCAATACCACCAGGCCCCGCCCCGCGCCCTGGCGGCGCTCCCCGCGCGGGCAGACGCCAACACCGCGCCCAATCTGGTGATCGTCGACTTCAGCCCGCAAGCGCTGCGCCAGGCCGATGCCGCCAACCCCGCCAACTATCGCTTGGAGCGGTTGGGCGCCGCCGGCGGGGCGATCCAGATTTTGTCGGTCTACTACGATCCGATCATTCACCGCGCCCTGCTGCGCGCCGCCGCGCCGCTGATCCCCGGCGACTATCGACTCACGGTCTTCGCCCCCGATCGCGCCCTCGGAGTCACCGGCCTCACCAGCCAGACGGGCGTGGCCCTCGATGGCGACGGCAACGAGATTCCGGGCGGGCATGCGACGTTCGATTTCAACGTCGAGCAGGTCTTGAACGCGCTCGATATCTTCCCTTGGCTGCAAAACTCGCTGGTGCATTACGCCACGCAGGCCACGCTCGACGGCATCGCCCAGCGCAAGAGTTTTGCCAGCAGCCAGTTTGCCGAGCAGTTGTTGCGGCAGTTGAACTTTGACGCCAGCGGCATGACCAGCGCTCAGATTCAGCAAGAAGCGCAGAACCGCTTGAGCCGTCTGCTGCGCGAGCAGTCGCTGTCGACCTCGCTCGCTGGCGCGGCCAATCACGACGAATACCTGGTGATCTGGGCGCGCGACGCGCGCTTTGTCTTGTCCGAGCCAGCCGACCAACCAGGCCAAGAGCCGCGCATCGGCCGCGGCGCCAATGGCTGGCGCGTGCGCGAGATCAGTGGCGCCGTGCTGGTCGAAGGCATGGCCGGCGATGTCGAGATCGCCCTGGCGATCGTGCCGGTCGGCTCGCGGCGCCAACTCACCAGCGGCGCCCTCACCACGCATAACGGCGCCATGATGCTGCCCGACCTCGGTTTCAAGCTGGAACTGGCGGGGCTGGCGCCGACCAATCAAACCGGCGTCATGGTGGTGCGGCAATCGGGCGTGATGACGACTCGCCGCTTCTCGGACGTGCCGGCCGAGCCAGACCTGTACAACCTGGACATCAAGTTCATCGCGTCGGGCTACGATCCGAAGATCGCGCTCATTAATCAACATGTGCGCGACGGCATCGAGGCCATTTATGGCCCGCTCGAAGAGTACGCCGGCACGATCCTGTTTGGCTGGTTCGATCCGGTCGACTATGTGCTCAGCGACGCGCAGGGACAGACCGGCGCGATTGGCGGGCAGGCGTTTCATACCGTGGCGGGCGGCTTCAGCGCGTCCAACGGCAGCACTGGGCTCATCGTTTCGCCCAACTCCTTGGGCGGGCCGCAGCGACTCGAATTGCTGGGGCTCGGCACCGGCTATAGCGGCGCCATCAATTTCGCCAGCGGCGGCGTGGTCGATTTTGTGCCGCTGCAAGGGGCGCTCGGCCCCGGCGCGTCGCTCGTGGCGGTCATCGATTTCCGTGGCGGGCCAACGCAGCCCGGCCCCGGCTCGCCGAGTGGTCCGGGCCCCGTGGCGGGCGGGCCGCCGAGCAGTTTCGGCGTCAACCAGGCCGCCTTCACCGTGGCCAACCTCTTTCTCTCGCAGCGCCAGAACGCCGCGTTCAACTCGCTGGTTTTGCCGCTGTTCGGGCCGCTCACCTCCGCGCTGGGAGTGGGCGACGGCTTCGGCCGGCTGAGCGCGCTCAACATGGCGTCCCACGTCGGGCGCCAAGGGGTCATCCGCACCGCGCTCCGCCAACTGCGACAGGCCGCGCTATTGGATCTGCGATCGCTGCGCGGCGGGCTGGCGCAGGGAGGCGCCGACGAATTGATGGAACTTTTGGATAGGCTGATCGCCCAATTCTCCGACGCTGATCCCGCGCAGTTCGAATCGTTCTGGCGGCTCGAACCGCATCTCCAATCGCTGGTCGAGCGGTTTGGCCACCGCGACGAGGTGCAGCCGTTCTCCAGACAACTCAAGTTCCTCCGCACGCTGCACGAAGCAGCCGATCGCGCCAGCGAGGGACCGCTGCCCCACGAGGCGAAGAAGCCGGTCACCGATGACGCCGGGGAAGAAGCGGCCGGCCGCTCCGCGGCCGACAATGATCGTGCTGTGCCCATGGATGCGGCGAACTCCTCTACCACCACCACTTCCGCAGCCCCTGGCGCGGCGCAGCCTTCCGCCGCCGCGCCCACGGGAGACGCCACTCATGTCGATCCATCCTGAGCTATTGCTGTTGGCCCGCGCCGTCGATCGCCATCTGGTGCACGACGATCAACTGCTCGAGCTATTGCGCGAGCTGAGCCGTGACGAAGAAGCCTCGGTCGTCGACTTGCTGCGCTCCCACGGTTTAAGCGCCGATCAACTCGATTCGCTCATGCGCTACGGCTCGGAATACGACACGCTGGACGCCGAGGAATTGAAACTGGCGCAAATGGCCGGTCCCACGGCCATCGAGCAACGCCTGGCCCGCAGTTCAACCGTCAAAGGCGACGAAACCGCCGAAACGCGCGAGTTCACCCCTCCCGGCCCCGACGACGCGGGCGGCCGCGCGGTTTGGAAGAGCGTGACGAGCGCCGATGGCGGGCCGGGGCCAATCGGCAGCCGCGTCGAGAGCCAACAAGAGTTCGTGCTCATGTCCGAACTGGGGCGCGGCGGCCTGGGGCGCGTGCGACTGGCCTTCGATCGTCGGCTGGGGCGTCAAGTCGCGGTGAAAGAACTGTTGCCGCAATCGCTGCGCTCGCGCGAAAAGATTCGCCGGTTTCTCAAAGAAGCCCGCGTCACTGGCCAGCTTGAGCATCCCGGGGTCGTTCCGGTTTACGCCGCCGGCGAAGGCGAAGACGGCCAACCCTTTTACGCGATGAAGCGCATCGGCGGTCGCACGTTTTCGCAGGCCATTCGCGCCTATCACGCCTTGCCCGCCGACGATCCGCTGCGCCCGCAACGATTTAGCGAACTGTTGACGGTGTTTGTCAGCATTTGCCAGACGATGGCCTTTGCCCATCAGCGCGGCGTGTTGCACCGCGACCTGAAACCGCAAAACGTGATCGTCGGCGATTTTGGCGAGGCGATCGTCGTCGATTGGGGACTGGCCAAGACGCTGGCGCCGCCAGCGCCGCGCGGTCCCAACGAGTCAACCATCGCCGCCGAAGAACTGGCGCAGCCCGCCGCGCCCGAGCCGATCGAATTGGACGACGACGCCGCGGCCGCCACCCGCGATGGCGCCGTCCTCGGCACCTTGGCCTATATGTCCCCCGAGCAGGCGCTGGGCATGGCGGTCGACGCGCGCAGCGACATCTACGCGCTGGGCGCGATGCTGTTTGAACTGCTGGCCAACCGGCCGCCGTTTCGCGGCAAGACGCAAGAGGTCCTGCAGCAAGTGCAGCTTGGCAAACTGCCGCGTCTGCGCGAGTTGGCGCCGCACGCGCCGCGCGCGCTCGAGGCGGTGTGCATGCGGGCGCTCGCTCGCCTGCCCGAGGCGCGCTACGCCACCGCTAAAGAATTGGCAGACGAGGTCGTGCGCTGGCAGGCCGGCGAGCCGCCGCTGGCCTATGCGGAGCCCTGGCTGGAGCGCGGCCTGCGCTGGACGCGCCGCCATCGCACGCTGTGCGCCACCGCCCTCGCCTCGCTGGCCGTGCTGGCCACCGTGGCCGGAAGCTGGTGGTGGCAAGAGTCGCGCCGGGTGCAGCAGGTAGCCGACCGCGCGCAGCGTCACATGCAGACCGCCGATCAACTATTGCTCGCCGAACAATTGCCGGCGGCCCTGGCCGAAGTCGATCAGGCCCGCGCGCTGGCCGGCGCCGAACCGCGCTTGGCCAGCATAGCCGGTGCCGCCGCCGAACTGCGCGCGCAGATCGACGAGCGACTTTCGGTCGACGCCAATCGTCAACGCCTCACGCGCCAACTGGCCGACTTTGAGCGCCACTATCACGAGGCGCTATTCCGCTCGCTGTTGGCCGCGCGCCCCGACGCCACCGCCGACCGCGCCGCGGCGCTGCGCTCGCTGCGCGCCGCGCGCGACCTGTTGCCCCCGGCGCAGGTAGCTTCGCTAGGCGCCATCGGGCTCGACGCCGCCGACCGGGCCGAGGTCGATCTCAAACAACAAGAACTGTCCATTGTCGAGGCCGAGCTCATGGCCTTGCCGGCCGAAGACCGCGACGACGCTGCCCGCGCCCATGCCGCCTTGGCCGCTTTGGCGTGCGTGCCGGTCGATGCGCCGCTCCGCGCGGTCGCCGATCGGCGGGCCCGCTATCTGCGTCTGGCCGGTCGCGACGACGAGGCCCAGCGCGAGTCGCAGCGCGCAGGCCAGATCGAGCCGCAACACTCGCTCGACCTGTTCCTCTTGGGCGATCAGCGACTAGCCGCCGAGGATCTGCCCGCCGCCAAGCGCTACTTCCAGCAGGCGCTGGCCGCGCAGCCCGATCGATTCTGGGCGCAGTGGTATCTGGCGGTGGCGCAGCTTCAGTCGGGCGAGCCCCGCGAGGCGCTGGCCAGTCTATCGGCCTGCGCCAGTCGCCGCCCGGAGTTTGGCTTCACCTACTTGTTGCGCGGCCTGGCGCATGGCGAGCTAGGCGAGTTGGAGTTGGCCGAAGACGATTTCCGCCGCGCGGCCAGGCTCATCCCCGCCAACGAAACCCGCGACCACTACGCCTTGCATTTGAACCGCGGACTGGTGCGCGTCGAGCACGGACGCCTGCCAGACGCCTTGGCCGACTTCGCCGCCGCCGAAAAGCTCGACCCCACTCGCTGGGAGGCGCATGTCAATCGGGCCGACGCGCTGCGCCGCCGCGACGAAGCCAGCGCCGCGCTGGCCAGTCTGGGCCTGCGACTGGCCGGTCTGCCGCTGACGCCGGTCGCCACGCACCACGCCGCGCTGGCCCAACTGGAGCGCGCCATCGAGTTTGCCCCCAACGAGCCGCGGGCTTATCTCAATCGTGGCGCCATCTGGCGCGGACTGGGACAATCGAACCAAGCGCTGGCAGATTTCCGCCAGGCGCTGTCGGTCAGCCGCCCCGCGACGCCGGCCCGCGCGCAGGCCCTCTGCGAATATGGCCGACTGGCCCACGCCGGCGGCGATCCGCAAGAGGCCCTGCGCCGCTACAACGCCGCGATCGACGATTGCCCCGCCTATGCCGACGCGCTGTATCTGCGCGGGCTGGCGCAGATGGACCTGGGCTCCGATCAGGAGGCGATCGAGTCGTTCGACGCCTTCTTGGCGCAGAGCCAACTGGCCGCGCGCGTGTTTGGCCAGGTCGGCTCGCTCGCGCGTCCCGTGGGACGCACGGCCAGCGCCACCAACGAGGCCACGCAGTTGGACGAAGGCAGCGAACCGAGGCAGCGGCTGGCGGCGATCTATCGCGAGCGCGCGCTGGCCCGCCTGAAGCTGCGCGACACGCTCGGCGCCTTTAGCGATTCGATCCTGGCGCTCGATCTGGCAGGGCCGGCGGCCGAGTCGTTGGCCCAGGGAGATCGAACGCGGTTCGCCAACTTGCACGCGCGCCGCGGCTGGGCGCTGCTCTTGCATGGCGCCGAGATGGCCCGCGCCTCGTTCGACGAGGCAATTCAACTAGGCGGCGCCAGCGGCGACCCGTACACCGGTCGCGGCTCGGCCCTGGTCTTGTTGGGGCGCTGCGACGAGGCGGTGGCCGACGCCATGGCCGCCCTGCGCGTGGGGCCGATCACGCCCGGCCTGTTGTACAACGCCGCTTCCATCCACGCCGCTGCGGCGGGGCGCGTGTTGTCGGGCGGCAACACCGCCGACGAGCGCCCGGCCGGCTGGATGAACGAAGCGCTCGCGCTACTCGAGCGCGGCTTTTCCACCATGTCGCCGCGCGAGCGCGCGGCGTATCGGCAGGAACTGGCCAAAGACGCCAGCTTCGACTCCATTCGCCAGCGGCCCGAGTTCGCGCGGCTGCTCACTGACAACGATTCGGCGGCCACTCCGTGATCGACCGCTATACCTCGGCCAGTGGCTCCGTGGCGTCGCCAAAGCGGCCGGGCCGCAGATTCATCTTGTCCATCATCGACAGGTACAGCCTGCACATCTGCCGATTCTCCTGCTCGCGATAGTCCAGCACGCGCCCGGTGGCGATCTGGCCGCCGCCGCGCCCCACCAGCACCACCGGCAATTGGGTGGCGTCGTGGCTACCGGTCATCATGCTCGAACAGAACAGCAGCATGGTGTTGTCCAGCGCCGTGCGTTCGCCTTCCTGAATCGCGTCCAGCTTGCCGGCGATGTACGCCACCTGTTGCAGGAAGAACTGATTCACCTTGAGCCAATCCGCCGTGTCGGAGTGCGACAACAGATGATGAATCATGTAGTCGACGCCCAAGTTGGGAAACCGCAGCGACGAGTGATCGTTGTTCAACTTGAGCGTGCAGATGCGGGTGGCGTCGGTCTGAAAGGCCAATACCAAAATGTCGCACATCAGCCGCATATGCTCGCCAATGTCTTGCGGCACGCCGTCGGCCGGACGCGACATGTTCGGCGCGGTCAGCGTCGGCCGCCAGCCCTGCAACTCGCCGCGCCCGCCGGCGCGCTCGATTCGCTGCTCCACTTCGCGCACCGAGTCGAGATACTCGTCTAGCTTGCGCTGGTCCGCCGCGCTAATCTGGCGGCGCAGGTCGCTGGCGTCGGCCAGCACCGCGTCGAGCACGCTCTGATCGCCGTGCTGCGCCTCGTCTTTGAACAGCCGGTCGAATGCCAGCGCCGGATAAATCTCCAGCGGCGTCGGCGTCGTGGGAGAGCTCCACGAAATGTGCGAGCTGTACAGCATGGAGTAGTTTTTATGCACCGACGGGTTCGACTTTTCGCAGCCCAGCACCAGGCTGGGGACCTTGGTCGATTGACCATAGCTCTGCGCCAAGACCTGATCGACGCTGGCGCCAGAACGAATCTCGCCCCCCGAGGCGATCGGCGCGCCCGAGAGCAGGTTGCCGGTTTGCGAGCTGTGGATGTTCCCCTTCAGCGCCTCGGCGTTGTACAGGCCGCGGATGAACAGCAGCTTTTCGCGATAAGGATGCAGCGGGGCCAGCACCTGCCCTAGCTCCATCGCGGCGCCTTCTCCCTTGGCCCACCACTCGGTGCTGTGAAAGCCGTTGCCCGAGAATAGCGCCGCCAAGCGCACCGGCGGCTCGCTGGCGGGCTCGCTGCCGCGCGGCTCGTCGCCCCAGACCGTGGCCGACTCCAGCCACGGCAGCGCCATGCTCACCCCCAGGCCACGCAACAACATGCGACGCGAAAACCGCTGCGCGCTCATCTCAGGCTCCACACGATTTAAGGCGAGTCCTCTGCCGCGAACTCGCGACCGCGAATATTCCGAAACTGCGGGCTCAGCACGATCATCTCGATCGCCGCCAGCACCCGATAATCTTCTTGGGCCAAACGCGACTGCATGGCGGCCAGCAGTGGTTCATCGGATAGTTGCGCGGCGCGACCCAGCGCATAGCCTAGCAGCTTTTTGCAAAACTGGCGCACAAACGCGTCGCGGCGCTGCCCCGTCAAATAAGCCCGCAGGCCGTCGATGCCCTCCAGCCGCGCGCCGTCGAGCGTGGTGGCGGTGGTGTCGATCGGCAGCCCCGCGTCGGTCGCGCGCCGGCGGCCAATCGAGTCGTACGCCTCCAGCGAAAAGCCAAAGGCGTCGATCCGGTCGTGGCAAACGCGGCACCGCGCGTCGGAGCTATGTCGCTCCACCAATTGGCGCATTGTCAATTGCTCGCTCGCCGCGTCCTGCGGCAACAGCGGCACATCCTTGGGAGGCCGCGGCAAGCGCTCGCCCAACAACGCTTCGCTCACCCAATTGCCCCGCAAGATCGGGCTGGTCCGCGACGCGCCCGATTGCTTGGCCAGCACGGTGGCCTGCGCCAACACGCCGCCGCGACCATGCCGCCTCACGCCGTCCACGCGGCGCCACTCATCCCCCATCACGCCCGGTATCTCATAGTGCGCGGCAAGCTGCTGGTTCAACAGCGCGTAGTCGCAATCCAAGATCTCCAGCACCGAACGATCGTGTTGAAACAGGTGCGTGAAGAACTGAATCGTCTCCTCGTACATCGCGCCGCGCAAGCCGACAAACTCCGGAAAGTGCCGCTCGCTCTTTTCGTCCAGCGTGTCGAAGTCGCGCACGTTGAGCCACTGGCAAGCGAACTCAATCGCCAACCGCCGCACGCGCGCGTCGCCGCTCATACGCCGCGCTTGCGCGGCCAGCGCCTGGTCATTCGCCAATTCGCCGCGCGCCGCCAGCCCGCGCAACTCCGCGTCGGGCGCCGTCGACCACAAAAAATAACTCAGTCGCGTGGCCAGTTCCCAATCGTTCACCGGCGTCGCCTCGCGCGCCGGGCCGGGCGCCTCGATGCGATACAAAAACTCCGGCGCCGCGAGCACGCGGGCCAGCGTGAGCCGCAGCGCCTCGTCGTGCGATAGCTCTTCTTGACGCAGCGCGCGATACAGCCCTGCCAGCTCTTTTCGCTCGGTGTCGGCCAGTGGCCTGCGATAGGCCAGCGCGGCAAAATCTTCCACCGCCGCCAGTTGGCGCGGTTCGGCGTCGACCAATGCCTGGCGAAACGCCGCCGCGCGCGCTTGAATCGGCTGCCGGAACGGCTCGAACTTGCTCGGATCGGCGTCTTGCGTGGCGTATTCCATCAACTGCTCAAACGCGTCGACCAGCGCCAGCGCGTCGTGACTGACAAAGTGCAACTCCTCCCACCGTCGCTCCAACTCGGCGCGCTCGGCGTCGTCCAGCATCAGCCGCGCCAGGTGCTCATCCTCGCGATGGTAGAGCGCCAGCGTCACTGCCTCGTCGACCGGCACAATGCGCGAGTAGCACATGGCCGCCGGAAACACCCGCCGAAATGCCTCGTAGTCCGCCAACACTCGCTGCCGCGCCGCGCTTCCTTCGGCGGTGACGATCGGCCCCAGCGCCGCCTCCCCCGCTGGCGGAGCGGTCAGCAGTTCCATGCGCACGCTCCCTTCCACGCCAAGCTCCCCTTCCAGGCGGCCGGTCACCAACAACTCGCACCCCGCCACCAACTCGGCGGGCAGCCGAATCTCCAGCACCCTGGGCGCCGCCACGCACACGTCGGCCGCGTCGATGGTCGATCCATCTGGCCGGCGACCAAACAGCGCCGGGTCGAGTCCCCACTCGAATGGTTCCGCGGCGCGCGCCGAGCGGTCCGCTTCGTGCGTCGATGCCAAAAGCGGCCCTCCCAGCGAGGTAAGCCGCCGATAAAGCTGCGCGTCAGGCGCCGCCGCATCGGCGGGCGGACCGGCCAACAGCAACTGCTGCGTCTGTTCGGCCAGCGATTGTTTCTCCGCCGGCGTGGCCGCCGACTGCCAACGCGCCAAGGTCGAACCCGCCGGAAACATCGATCCCTCGGCGCCATCCACCGCCTCGGTGCAGAAGTGCCACACGCCGGCGTTGCCGTGCTGGTCGGCATGCGGGTTGCCCGCCAACACGCTGCCCGAGACGTCAGCCGCCAGGTTCCAGGTTTCCTTCTCGCCGGCGCCGGCCAGTGTCAGGTCGATCGTCGTCAGGTCGCAGGCGTGGTTGCCGTCGCGCGGGCCGATCAAAAGCGCGATCACGTCGCCGCGCCGCACGCTCACGCCATCGATCGGGCCGACCTGCGCGGCCGTGGCGCCCTGCGCCGTGCCGCCTGCCAACTGTTGCCGCGTGCCCCCGCGCCGCAGTTCCAAACTCCAGGTTACGCCGTTGCCGCACTCAGGATGGGCGTGCGTCACCTTTCCGGTCACGCGCAGCGTCGCCGCTTGCGGGGCGCGCCAGCCCACCGCCGTTTGCACGATGGGCGTGGGATGCACGGCCACGCTATGCGGTGGCATGTTGCCCGGCACACGCACCATTTGATCCGACGAGTTGGCCAACAGATTCGGCGTGTCGGCGCTACCCCATCCCTGAATGAAGTCATAACCGGCCAGGCCGCCAATCTGCGTGGTGAAATGCCCGGCGATGCGCGTCTCGCCGCCGTCTGCCAGCCCCAGGTAACCGAGCCAGGCGGCTAGCGCCGCCGGCGAGACGTCGTGCTCGCGCGCCAGCGCCTCAAGCGCGCCGGCATCGGGCGCATGGTCGAGCTGGGCGGCAATCGCCAAACACTTGGCCGCCTGACCAAACACCTGCTCGCGGCGCGCCGCGATCTGCCGGATTACTCGGTCCGCGTCGCGCAGCAGCAAGGGCTCGCGCCCCGGCGCCACCAGCCGCGGCTGCTCCCACAAGGCCACGTCGTGCTCGGCGCCGTCCCCCGCGTCGCTGGCCACCAGGTACAACCGCACTTCCTTGCCTTCCGGCTGCGCCGGGATGACATAGCGCAAATCCTGTTGCGCGACGACCGGGTCGACCGGCTCCTGCCAATGCTGCATGTGCCCCACCGGTTGAAAGCGCCATAGCGCCTGCTGCCAGCGGCCGATCTCGGCCGCCAGCGCGTCGATGCCTTGCTGGTCGGCCGCGCGCCAGCGCTCGCGCAAGTGGGAAAGCACAAGCGACGGCTCATCCCCCTCCAGCGCTTGCCACAGCACGCGCAGATAAGGGCCGTTCAATTGATGGGCCGCGGCGACCTGGTCAGTAGTTCGCTCCCCCGCCGCCAGCGCCGCGCGATCCGCATGCAAGACCGACAAATACGCCGCTAGCGGCACGCGCCCCTCGGCGTCGACAAACCGCGCGTAAAATTCCTTAATCGCGCCTAGCGCCTCGCCAGTCCAATCGGGGCGCGTGGTCGAAGTCGAAAAGCGCAGCCCCCGCGGCAACAGCACTGCATGCGCCGCCACACGCTTGGCGGCGTCCAGGTATTTGGTCAATAGCGCCGGCGACATCACCAGCCCGCTGCCCGTGTTGGTGAAACCCTCACCCGCCGCCCCGTCGATCGGAAACTCGCGGGCAGGGTCGAGCGTGGCCACCCCCGTCAGATCGCGCAGCGTGTAGGTGTATTCCGCGTTGCTCAAGCGGCGCAGCACCACCTGTCCCGGATCGCCGGCCGTGGCGCGGGCCTCGGCGGTCAAATAAGCCCGCACCCAACCGGCAAGCTGCGTCTGCTCGGCGGCGGTCGGTTGCTCGGCGTCGGCCGGCGGCATCTGATCGGTGTCGAGCATCTCGCCCACCTTCTGCCAGACGCGCGGCTGGCGGCGCACCTCGGCCAGCGTGGCGAAGGCCGACAAATCGAGATCGGCCTCCACCACGTCCCCCGCGTGACATGCGTGGCAATAGCGCGCCAGTAGCGGCGCGACCTCTTTTTGATACGGTTCGGCCAGCGCGGCCATCGCATCGTCGTCGGGCGCGGCGCGCGCCGGCGTCAAGCATAGCTGTGCGAGGAGTGCCAAGCCGAGCGCGGCCAGTGGCCCTACGAGACTTCGCAAGCGAGTGGCACGACGCATATCCAAGACCGTTGGCGGGGGTGCGGGGCGGCAATGCGGAGGCAGGCAAACCGCAACCTAGTCGCCGCGCGCCAGACAGTCAAATTCTCGCCGTTTGATTACTGTCCAACGAACCGCACGCGCGTGCCCGGCGCCGCCGGCACGCCGGCCAGCGCGTCGTGGCCGGCGAAGAGCGCGGCCAGCCCGGCGTATTCCAGATCGAGCCCCTCGGTCAGCCGCAGCCGCGCGCCGCGCTCGATCAATGCGTCCGCCGCGCGCACGGCCAGCGGCGCCTTGCTCCGCAGTTGAATCAGGCTGCGCACCAGTTGCGGATCGACCGGCTGCGGGAACGCAGGATCAAGTAGCGCGGTCAGACTGTGCTCACCAAATAGTTGCGCGAGTGCCGCAAAGCGCGGCGAAAGCGCCGGCGGCTCCGCGCCACCGGCCGCCAGCGCGGCGCCTGCCGAATCAATATCCGCGCAGATCGCGTCGATCAGGCCGATCTCCAGCGCCTGTTCGGCCGGCACAATGGCGCCGGCGCCAATCATCCATTTGGCCAGCCCCACGCCTATCCGCCGGGCCAGGCGCTGCGTCCCCCCCATGCCCGGATAAATGCCGACGCCCGTTTCTGGAAACGCGAACTTGGCGCCTGGCGCGGCGACGATGCGATCGCACGCCAGGGCCAGTTCCAGCCCGCCGCCATACGCCGGCCCTCGCGCCCAGGCGATCGATTGTTTGGGGCCGCGCTCGACTTGGCCAAGCAACTGTCGGCAGCGCCGCGTGAAGCGCAAGACGCGATCGATGTCGCCGGCCTGCAGGCACGCGCTGAAAAAGCCGAGATCGACCCCGACCAAAAACGAATCATCCGTGCCGGTCAGCACGATCCGCTCGATGCTCGCGTCGCGCTCCAGTTGGTCGACCGCCGCCGCGGCGCGCTCCACCATGTCTTCGGTCAGCGCGCCCGCCGGCGCGCGCGCAAAGGCGATCACGCCCACCGGCGGCATGCGCGATACGGCAATCTCGTTCGCAGGCGCAAGTGACATAAGCAGCCGGTCAATCTGTGATGGCGAGTCGATGGTGGCCGCCCATTGTCGCATCACACCGCGCCCTTCCGCCACCGGCGCGGTTGGCTGTTCGCAACACCAGCGGCCGGCTTGGCCCTCGCCGCCAAAAAAGTCGCCGCTAGGACGCGGTTTTTTTCTTGACGCGCGTGGCCGCTTCGGTAACTCTCTACACCGTGGGAAGCAGCGGCGATCGCGCCGCCGCGTCGTCTCCTCCCGCTCCAAAGAAGGTTGCTCTTTGGACGCGGCCGGGCCCCGGCTACGGCGCTCGGACCGAGGCGCCGCGGTCAGCGAACTGTGCCGGCGCGCGTGTCGCCTGCAAGCCAGCGGAATATAGAAGCACACTGCGCCGCCGTTTCCCCACCAGTAAGAAGCCCGCCCAGATCCCCGCCCAGCCGTCTACCGGACCGACGGCCCGCCACGACCCGCCGCCAGCAGGGCCAGTCGCCAGGCCGCGCGGCGTGTCCAATTGCCTCTTGGAAAAGGATTTGCAACCCCATGAGCCGATTTCACCGGCGTCGCCGCGCTGCTTGCGCCTCAAACCCATCGCGCCGCGCGGCGTCGCGTTTGTCGTTCCAGTCGCTCGAAGTCCGCCGCGTGCTGCATCACGAGGGGGGCAACGAAGACGCCAACCTCGTCATCAATAACTTCGCCTTCGAAAAGGGCCCCGACTTCGCCGACTCGTCCCAACTTGTCAGCGGGGCGCAGTCCTATTCGGCCCTCGCCGCGCTGCCGGTCCTCAACAGCCATCTCGGCGCCCCGGCCACGGTGTATCTCAATTTCCTTGGCGACTTCACCCCCGCCTGGGGACGGCACGCCAACATCACCACGCCGGTCTTCGATCTCGATGGCGATCCGACCACCTTCAGCAGTTCGGAGTTGGTGGCGATCGAGCGCATCTTCGAGCGCGTGAGCGAGGACTTCGCCCCCTTCGACGTGAACATCACCACCGTCGATCCCGGTCAGTACCTCGATACCGTGGCGATGAAGGTCAACATCGGCGGCGCCGGGGGCTGGCTCGGCACCCCCGCCGGCGGCGTGGCCTATATCGATAACTGGATCAGCCCCATCCCGAATGTCGTCTTCGTCTTTCCTGGTTCGCTCGGCAATAACGAAAAGAACATCGCCGAGGCCAGTTCGCACGAAACCGGGCACGCCTTTGGACTGCAACACCAAAGCACCTTCGACGCCGCCGGCATCAAACTCAAGGAGTACAACCCCGGCGGCGGCGGCTGGGCCCCGATCATGGGCAACAGCTATTCGCAGGCCCTCTCCACCTGGAGCAATGGCCCCTCGTCGCTCGGCGCCAACATCCTGCAGGATGATATGGCCGTGATTGCCCGCGCGTCGAACGGCTTTGGTTACCGCGCCGACGATCACGCCGGTGCGGTCGGCAGTGGCGACGCGCTGGCCATCGACGGCAACGCGGTGAGCGCCGCGGGCGTGATCGAAACCATGTCCGACGTCGACGCCTTTTCGTTCGTCACCGACGCTGGCGCCATTTCGCTGTCGGCCAATGTCATCGACATCGGCGCCAACCTCGACGCCGTGCTCGAACTGCGCGACGCCGGCGGAACGCTCGTCGCCATGGCCGATCCCACCGATGCCCTCGGCGCCACCATCAGCCTGACCGTCCCGGCCGGCAACTATACCCTGCTGGTCCGTAGCACTGGCGTCTATGGGCGCGTGGGGCAGTACACCGTCTCGGGCACGATCAACACCGGCATGTTCGTCAGCGCGCATACGCCGTCGGCCAGCGATGTGGTGTCGGCGCCCCCCCTCGACTTTACGCTGGAATTGTCAGAGGCCTTCGACGCGGCCAGCGTCGACGCCGCCGACCTGCTGGTGAACGGCATCCCGGCCGACGGCTTTTCGATCGTCGACGGCCAGACCGTCGTCTTTCATTTCAACACGTCTCCCGTCGTGAACGAGGGACTGCAAACGCTCGCCATGGCCGCCGGAGCGATGGCCCGCGGCAGCGACGGCAACCCCTCCAAGCCGTTCGCGGGCACATTCCGCTACGATCCGGCGCGATTGACGGTCGACGCAATTTCGCCCAGCGACGCCGCGCACGCGCAAACGCCTCTGACGAGCATCGAGTTGCACTTTAGCGAGGCGGTCGAAGTCGGCTCGCTCGCGGCGTCCGATCTGCTGCTCGATCGCGGCGCGGTGACCGGCATGTCGATTGTCGATTCGCAAACCGTGCTGTTCACCGTCAGCGGATTGGTCGACGAGGGGCCGCTGGTAGTCACCTTGCCCGCCGGCGCCGTGACCGACATGGCCGGCAATCCCAATCTTGCCTATGCCACTACGCTCGCGCTCGACTACGGCACAGTCGACTATCCGGCGCCGCTGGCGTCGGTCGCCCCGCAGGGGGGCCTGATCTTCGATCCGGCGATCTCCGGCGCCATAGCCGTCGCCGCCGACAGCGACAGCTTCACCATCGAGTTGCCAGCCGGGCAAACCGTCACCACGGTGCTGGCCATCACCGCCGGGTTGCAAGGACGCGTGCAGTTGTTCGACGCCAACAGCGCGCTGGTCGGCTCGGCCAATAGCGCGGCGGCCGGCATGTCGGTCACGCTGGGTCCGCTCCCCACTGGCCTGGGCGGCGCCTACACCATCGTGGTCGATGGCATGGCGGGCACGACCGGCGATTATCAACTGGAGCTATTGCTCAACGCCGCCGCCGAAGGCGAATCGCACGACGGACCGAACAACGATCTGACCATCACGGCCCAGAACATCGACGCCAGCTTTATCGACCTGGGAGGCGGCATCGAGCGCGGCGCGGTGATCGGCCGCAGCGATCCGCCCACCAGTTACCTGCCGGCGGAGATCGAAACCAACGACACTCAACTTACCGCCAATAGCGCCGCCAATAATTTCAACATCGCCGCGGGGGGCTTCTATCAATTGGCCCTGCAAGGCGCGGTCGGCGCGTCGGGCGATCAAGACTGGTACACCATCGGCGCGCTCGACGCCGGTGACAAGCTCACCATCACCAATTCGGGCAGCCCCTCCTCGCGTGGCACATTGAGCGACGCCATTGTCGACCTCTGGCGAGCCAACAGCGGCAGCCCCGTGCAGGTGGCCACCAACGACGACGGCGGAACCGGCGACGACTCACTGATCAATGGCTTCACCATCGCTGCCGCCGACACCTATTACATTCGCGCCCGCGCGTTCAGCACTCGCGTCGGCACGTATCAGGTCGGCGTCTGGCTGGAGAACAGCGGCGCCGCGCCGCTCACCGGCAACGCGTTCGTCGTCGAAACCGAAGCCAACGGCAGCGCCGCCACCGCCAACGACGCCACCAGCGCCTGGCGCGCCGCGCAATATATATCGACAACCACAGCCAGCGCCGGCGCTGGCGACAACGACTACTATCGGTTCCAGTTCACCGCTGGCGACGTGGTGACGCTCCAGGCCAAGGCGACTGGCGGCAATGCCGATCTCGCCCTCGCCTTGTTCAACAGCGCCGGCACGCAAATCGCCGCCGAAGGCGGAGACAGCACCGGCGCGGGCGCCGATTCAAACCTGCACGCCTTTGTCGTTCCCGCCACCGGCAGCTATTTTGCTCGCGTTCGCCCCACCGCCGGCACAGGAACCTACACGCTCAACGCCTGGCTCGCGACCATCAACCCCCCCGGGCCCGTCACTGCCGGCGGCGACGATTTCGCTTTCACTGCCGACGCGGGTCAATTCGTCAGCGTGGCGCTGGCGGACAATAGCGCCGGTTCGCTCACGGTGGAACTCTTGGATTCGCTCGGCGCCACGGTGGCCACCGGCGCGCCTGGCGCCAACGCCCAGTCGCTGCTCAGCGCCCAGACGCTTTCAGCCGGCGCCTATTATCTGCGCGTGACCGGCGATCAGAATCTGGACTACAGCCTGGTGGTGGTGCGTGGCGGCGCCTTCGACGCCGAACCCAATCAACCCGCCAGCGCTAGCCTCGACGGCGCGCAAGGCGCCATCGGCCACCTCGACGCCAATCCCCCCTCGACGATCGGCGACCTCAACTTCACCGTCGATACCGCGCAGTCGGCCATCACCATCAGCGGCGCCTTCAGCGCGCTCAACTTGCCGATCACCGAGCAAACGCCCGGCAGCGGCACCACGCAATTGCAAGGCACGCTCATCGTCAATCGGCAGACCGATCATCTCTCGTTCCCCGGTGGCAGCGCCATCAGCGCCGTCGATCAGCCCGGCCCCTTCCTGCCGGGCAACGTCTCCGCCGATTACGGCATGCAGGTAGTGCTCAGCCCCGAGACCAGCGCCTACGCGGTGTTGCAAAACGTCGCCGTCGATATGAATAGCGTGCTGCTCGCGCCGCTCGTGTCCGCGGCGGAAGCCGCCTTGGCCGCCGGCGATCCCATTAATATCGAGTTCCCCGCCAACAGTGTGCTGTTGACCCTCGTCTCCGGCACGGCCAACTACGATCTGACCGGCCTCAGCGGCACGCAAGGCCTGGCCGGTCTGTCGCTCGCCAATGGATCGCAATTGGCCGGCTCGCTGGTCGAGTCCGACGGCCTACTCACGCTCACCTTGCCGATCGACGTGACGACCACCTTCACCGTGCCGACCGTGAACATCCCCATCACGCTCCACTTCTTCGGCCAGATGGTGGCCAGCTACGACTTGCCGGGCCCCATCGACCAGACCGATGAATTCACAGTGACGCTTGGCGAAGGCGACACCCTCACGCTGGCCACCGCCACGCCGCTCGATGGCGCCGCCGCAGCGATCGTTCCCAACGCGCTCGATCCGCGCCTGGCCATCTACAACTCGCTGGGCGACTTGGCCGCCAGCGACGACAACTCCGCCGCCGATGGTAAGAACGCCGCCCTCGAATTCACCGCGCCCGCCGCCGGCGTCTATCGCATTGCCGTCGCCGCCGCGGGCGGAACCGGCGAATATGTCCTGCAACTCGCCGTCAATCATCCCCCCGTGCCCAACGGCGGCGGGCCGTACACCATCGTCGCGGGCAGCCCCCTGCACCTCGACGCCAGCGGATCGAGCGACCCCGACCCCGGCGACACGCTCACCTATAGCTGGGACATCAACGGCGACAACATCTTTGGCGACGCCACCGGCGCGGGGCCCACCGTCTCCTGGTCCACGCTGCAAACGCTCGGCATCGTGCCGGGCGGAATCTACAACACCAGCGTGCGCGTCACCGACTCAAAAGGCGTCAGCCGCGACGCCGTGACCGGCCTGACCGTCGATCCCGCCGCGCCGCAAGTGGTGGGCCTGTGGCTCAAGAGCGGCGGCCCGCTGGGCCGCGAATACGCCATCCCCGTCGGCTCGGGCGATCAGTTGCGCAGCGCTGCGCTCGGCCAGGTGCAAGCGATCAAAATTCAGTTCAGCGAAGACGTGGCCATCGACGTCGCCGATCTCAAGCTCGAAGGGGTCAGCATTGCCAACTACGCCCCCAGCGGGTTCACGTACGACAACGTGAATCACATCGCCACCTGGACCTTCGCCGCGCCGATCGACGCCGATCAATTGGTGCTCACCCTTACCTCCAGCGGCATCACCGACTCGGTCGGCGGCCGACTCGATGGCGAATGGATCAACCCCATCACTCCCGGCGCCACCGGCACCAGCGTCTTCCCTTCGGGCAACGGTGTGGAAGGGGGCGACTTCGTGTTCTGGTTCAACGTGCTTCCCGGCGACATCAACGGCAGCGGCACGGTCGACGGCGGCGACTACACCATTTGGGCCGACAACTTTGGCCAACATGCCGGCAGCGCCACCTATGCGCAGGGAGACTTGAACGACGATGGTCTGGTGAACGGAGTCGACTACACGATTTGGGCCGATCATTTTACGCCACAGGCTGTCACCGCCGCGCAGCCAGTCGTGTCGACGGCGCTACCCGCGGCAAGCGCGATTGCGGCCCTGCCGGCGGCAGCGCTACCCGTGGCCCGCTTCGCGCCGGCGGCGCTGGCGGCGTTCGCATCCAATAACGCCACCGTCCCGCAGTCGCGCTACTCGCGTGGCGACGTGGCCAAGCTGGCCTTTGCCTCGGCGGTCGATGCTTTGTTGGCCCGCCCCGATTCCGGCGCCAGCTTGACGCGCCGGTGGTGGTAGGCATGCCGCCGCGTTGAAAACGGGGGGAATCGGCGTCACCTCCCCCCGCAATCTGCTTGCCCCCACGGCCTCGCTACCGCCATCATAGGGGCGCATCGCCAACACACACCCTCGCCCCCATCAAGGCGCCAGGCATGTTCGTTCCCTCAAGACGTACCCGCGCTCTTTGCCTCATGTCCATTTGCTGCGCGCTGGCGCCTGGCGCGGCGCGCGCCGGCGCGCTCGCCAAAATTTCCGGCGTCGATGCCCAACCACTCGCCGCGCAAGCGCGCCGCGTGGCGCAGGCCCTGGAACTGGCCGGCGCGCCGCTGACCCCCGAGCGCCGACAGGCACTCGACCAGGCGCTGGCGCTCGAGAACCAAAGCGCGCAGGTCGCCGCCATTCAAGACGCGCTTGACCCCTTGTGCCTGGTCGGCGTCGACATCAATCCCGAAAGTCGCGTCAAGGCCGCGCCGGGCGACGCCCCGCGCCAACTGGTGCAAAACGGCTGGCGCGTCTTTCTGGTCAAAGTCCATAACGAGGCCGGCGTCACCGCAGAATTGCGAGTCACCAGCCCCAACGCCAAACCGCAGCAAAAGTCTTCGACCTCCGCCGCCGAACCCAAACGCAGCATCACCCCCGCCGATGTCGCCGACCGCTGGCTCGATGTGGCGCTGTACAAGGATCAGCCGCTCGAAAAAACGCTCTCCGGCCTCGCGCTCGAGTATCGAATCATCGAACTGCACAGCCGCGACGTTGGCCAGCGCGAGGCCAAGCTGTTGTTCGATGTCGGCCAAGGAACGCAAGACCTCGGCTTTCGCAACGAGGTCAACCTGCTGTTCGATTGTCAGCCCGCCGTCGAAGTCGTGCTCGATGTCATCGACGACGACGGCCAGCCAACCACCGGGCATTTTGTGTTTCGCGACGCGCAAGGCCGGCTCTATCCTTCCCGCGCGCGGCGGATGGCGCCCGACTTCTTCTTTCACGACCAGATTTACCGCCACCACGGCGAAAGCGTCATGCTCCCCCCCGGCAAGTACGCGGTCACCTACGGCCGCGGACCGGAGTATCGCGCGCAAACCCGCGAGATCACCGTGCCCGCCGCCGTCAGTCATCGCGAGACATTTCGCCTCGCCCGCTGGATTCACATGACCGAGCATGGCTGGTACTCGGGCGATCATCACGTCCACGCCGCCGGCTGCTCGCATTACGAGTCTCCCGCCGAAGGGGTGCAGCCGGTCGACATGATGCGGCACATCCTCGGCGAAGACTTGAACGTCGGCTGCGTTCTCTCCTGGGGTCCGTGCTGGTATTTCCAAAAACAATACTTCGACGGCAAGGTGCATCGCCTCTCGCGCCCCAACGCCTTGATGCGCTACGATGTCGAAGTCTCCGGTTTCCCCAGCTCGCACTGTGGGCATCTCTGTCTGTTGCGGCTCAGCGAAGACGACTATCCCGGCACGTCGCGCATCGAAGAGTGGCCCAGTTGGGATCTGCCGGTGCTCCAGTGGGGCAAACAGCAAGGGGGCGTGGTCGGCTTTTCGCATAGCGGTTGGGGATTGGAGGTGCCGGCCACCACCTTGCCCACGCTCGACATGCCGCCGTTCGACGGCATCGGCGCCAACGAGTTTGTCGTCGACGTGACGGCCGACGCCTGCGATTTCATCTCGGCGGTCGATACCCCCTTCGTCTGGGAAATGAACGTCTGGTATCACACGCTCGACTGCGGCTACACCAGCCGCATCAGCGGCGAGACCGATTTTCCGTGCATCTACGGAGAACGCGTCGGGCTGGGTCGCTCGTACGTCAAGTTGAATGACGCCAAAGAATTGACCTACGACGACTGGGTGCATGGCATTCGCGACGGCCGCACCTACTGCACCGATGGTCTGACGCACCTGTTCGATTATCAGGTCAACGGCCTCGGCGTCGGTCAGCCGGGCGCCGACGGCCGCGCCAGCGTGCTGGCCGTCAAGTCGGGCGCGCCCTTGCGGGTGAGTGTCAGCGCCGCCGCCCTCTTGGAAGAACAGCCGCGCGATGATATCCGCAACCAACCGCTCGATCACAAACCGTACTGGCATGTCGAACGCGCCCGCGTCGGCGACACCCGCAAGGTTCCCGTCGAACTGATCGTCAACGGCGTGGCGGTGGAGAAGCAAGAACTGCTGGCCGATGGACACATCGAACAGATCAAGTTCCATTACACGCCCGACCAGTCAAGCTGGGTGGCGCTGCGGGTGTTCGCCAGTTGCCACACCAACCCGGTGTTTGTCGAGGTCGACGGTCAGCCAATTCGCGCCAGCAAGAAAAGCGCCGATTGGTGCTTGCGGGCGGTCGACGTGTGCTGGAAGCAAAAAGAACCGCAAATTCGCGAAAGCGAAAAAGCGGCGGCCGCCCAGGCCTACGAGGCGGCGCGTGTCGCCTATCGCAAAATTCTGGCCGCGGCCAGCGACTAACCGCGCTAATGGCCAACGACGAAAGGAACCCGTGAGCCCATTCGAAACGCTGCTATTGGATATCGACGCCCGCGGCGTCGCTCGTCTGACGCTCAATCGTCCCGACTCGCGCAACGCCATGAGCCAGGAGTTGATTGGCGAGTTGACTGCCGCCACGCGCCAACTGGCCGAAGATGAAAAGGTGCGCGTGGTGGTGCTCACCGGCGCGGGCGACGTGTTCTGCGCCGGCGGCGACCTGAAGATGATGCAGCGGCAAGCGGCCGGCACGCGCGACACCCGCGTGGCCGACGCGCGCGAACTGGCGCAAATGCTGGCCGACCTCAATCGCCTGCCTAAGCCGTTGATTGGGCGGATCAACGGATCGGCGTTTGGCGGCGGCATCGGTCTCATGTCGATCTGCGACATCGCCATCGGTTTGACCACCGCCAAATACTCGCTGACCGAGGTGAAGCTGGGCCTGATCCCCGCCACCATCTCGCCTTATGTGGTGGCGCGGATGGGCGTGCCCAATGCGCGGCGCGCCATGCTCAACGCCTTGGAAATGGATGGCGCCGAGGCGGCGCGGCTGGGGCTGTTGGCCGCGGCCGTCGCGACGCAAGATTTAGACGCCGCCGTCGAGCGCGAGGTGAAGCTGTTCTTGCGCTGCGCGCCAGGCGCGGTCAGCCGCGCCAAAAAGTTGATCGAATTCGTCAGCGCGCACGACGCCAGCGAGAACCTGGAACACACCGCCCAGCAGCTTGCCGATTGCTGGGAAAGCGCCGAGATTCAAGAAGGAATCGCCGCCTTCCTGTCCAAGCGCAAACCAGCCTGGCAAGTCGAGTGAACACGCAAATCGCGCTGGGGCGCCCTCGGCGTGAGTGGTCTTTCCCTCCTCCACCTCGCCCCCGCGCAGCGAAGCGCAGTAGGGGGAGAGGTAGCGGCCGCAGGCCGCTGGTGAGGGGGTCTTCTCACCTGCTCGACTGCTCACCTGATCCGACCGGCGTGTCAGGTAATGACGCCCGTCTCTTCCCCCCTCTCTGCGTCTCCGCGCCTCTGCGGTTCGTCTTCTCTTCCACCTCGCCCCGCTTGCGGGGAGAGGTCCGGCCGCAGGCCGGGGCGAGGGGGTCTTCTCACCTGCTCTACTGCTCACCTGATCCGACTGACGTACCACCAATCAAGCCCGCCTTCGCATTCCTGATCCCAAGTCCCTGCCCCCTATTCCCTTCTTTCTTCTCTAGCAACTTTCCACTCGCCACTCGCCATTCTTCCCCTCTCCGCGCCTCGGCGGTTTTCTTTCCCCTTATCCACTCGCCACTGACCACCATCCGCCACACGTTTTCGGAGTATCACTCCGAATTGCGATCACTACCGGTTGTGGTCTGGCAAGACGCGGCCACTACATCTGCTGTTCTAACAACTCTCATTTGACCGCATTGCGCTACCCCGATTCCGAAAACTCTGAATTCAACCGACCACTCCGAAAATCGCAACCTGCCGCCGCGTGGTTAGTTGCGCCACATGCTCCCGCCGCGCCGCCGAGGGTTTTCGGAGTTCACCCCCCTGTTTTCGGATTTCGAGCGCAATTCAATTCCGCTTCCCCTGCGATCCATCGGGCAGCCTCACCTGCTCCACTGCTCCGCTGATCTCTGACGGGCCTGGCGCCGCGCGCCAGTCGCATTGCCGGTCCGCCTCTCCTGCTCCACTGCTCCAACTCTCCCCTTCGCGTCCTTGCACCTTGGCGTTTTCTTCTTCCCGCCTCGCCCCCGCGCAGCGTAGCGCAGCAGGGGGAGAGGTAGCGGCCGCAGGCCGCTGTGAGGGGGGCATTTTTCTTAATCTGCTCTCCCTTCTCCGCGTCTCTGCGGTTTTTCTTCCCCCCGCGCCCTAGCTCCGCTCGTTTTGTACAAAAAATTGCGTTGAGCCCGCGCGTCAATTGTCGTACTGTACGTATGTATCAAAATCGCATTCTCAGAGCGCCCCGGTGATCGACCTGCCGATCTACATGGACAACCACGCCACCACGCCGGTCGACCCCAAAGTGGTCGCGGCCATGGCGCCCTATTGGAGCGA
>JAIBBY010000049.1 GCA_019694455.1 Pirellulales bacterium | reverse complement strand
GGCCAGAGCTGCTCGTCTCGGTGGTCGCTCGCGCGTCGGGCGCGTTACGAACCGTTGAGGGGCTGGTTAACTGCGGCGCGGGGATTGAGCCAAAAGCGCGCTTGTATATATTTAGGTCAAATTCGGTGGGCGCGCCGCTCCAAAGCATGCCGGCGGGTAGCCCGCGGGGGATCCCCGCCGCAAGTCGCCTCGACGCTTTTTCTGAGTGTTCGGCGGCAACACCATGGCGCTCTCAAAGCCGGCTGCCCGGCCGTCGGCGGTGTGCCAAAATGTCGTCATCCTATTGACGACCAAGGACTTGCCGAAGATCGAGCTATGACGCGATTGTACCGTTCGCTGTTGCTGCTGTTTGCCAGCGCGACGCAGAAGGAAGCTGGCTCGACCAAAGCTGTACTGGAGAAACAGCACAGTATCAACTTGCCGGGTTAATAGCGCTTAAGTGCTTCAACGCAATTTCGTAACGTTTTGTTTCGGTCGCTGTAAGAAACTCGCGTTTGTCTCTATATAGCTTGACGACGGTTCTGTAGTCGCTTACATGCCATGCGTTGTCAGCAGCTTCTCGAATTTGTCTTAGATCTCGCTCCTGAGCATATATATCACAGTCAATGCGGCGTTGCTGTGTAAGAGCGACAAATGCGTCCGCATCGTTTTGAAGAAAAGGTAATCCGTAACGCACAAGCAGCTGGGCAATTTCATTTAGTGCCGCCTTCAGCCTTTCTTCTGTACTTGCTTGAAAAAAAGGCCGCTGCGCGAGGGGGAGGCCTGCGACACCTAGCACCTCCCCGAGGGAAAACGGTGGCCCCAATTGTGGAAGTTTACACACCGTTTGGCCAATCTCCAAGCTCACTTCAAATGAGCGGTGGGCATCGTATCGAATTTGTACAAAAACGTTGTTCGACTCCCACCGGACCAACGTCTCACTAGAAAGCACACGTTGGAACTTAAAAGACGACTCGAGAAATCTAAATGCTTCGGAGGAAATCTTTTCTAACGATGTAACCATATTCAAGACTCTCTGCCTTCAGCTTCCCGGTGGGCGGTATGCGCGTGTTGCACGATCAAATCGCCATCCACGAGACTCAAGTAGAGCTAGTTTCAAAACCGTCGTGAACTAACCTTCCACTGTGCAAGGAGTTGAGTTAGGACGTGTCATCGAAAGGAGACTTTTGATGGCCAAGCGACACGATGTCAAAGTCACGGATGAGCAATGGGAAAAGATCCGTCCGCACTTGCCTGAGCGGAAGCGTAACCGCAAGGGAGGCTGACCAGCCTCAAATTCCTGTACCACTCATTATGAAGATCGGGGTTGGGGGAACTCCGCTATGCTGCTGGAGCGCAGGCTGAGGCGTTGGCGCAGCGCTTCGTAAAAAAGTACGGCCGCCGTGGCCGAAACATTGAGGCTATCGGCCAGTCCCAGCATGGGCAGCCGAATGCTAGTCACGCCAGGCGCGTGCCAGAGCGACGAAAGCCCTTCGACCTCGCTGCCGAGCACCAGCGCCGCGGGACCGGAGAGGTTCGCGCGTGTGTACTCAAGCTCCGCGGTCGGCAGCGCGGCGAAGATCGCCAAACCATTGGCGCGCAGCCAGTCGAGCGTTTCCGATGAACTGGCGGTGGCCAGCGGCATCTCGAAGATCGTGCCCAGGCTGGCGCGAATGCAGTTGGGATTAAACAGGTCCACCTGGCCGTCGGCCACGATTACGGCCGACACGCCGGCCGCATCGGCGCTGCGGAGCACCGCGCCGATGTTGCCCGGCTTTTCGAGGCCAGACAACACGGCCACCAATGGCGACGGCGGTAGTTGGATTTGGTCGAGCCGAGTCTGGGGGGTGATGGCCACGGCCAAGACCCCTTCTGCCCGGTCGCCAAAGGCCAGCTTTTCGAGCACGCGCGGCGCCACTTCGCAGCGCTCGACATTCAGGGCGTCGAGTCGGGCGAGGACGGCCTGGCTATCGGCGGTGCGGCACAACTCCCGGCAGTAGAACACCGTTTCCAGCGCGACGCGCGACTCGATGGCGCGCAAAAGCTCGCGGGCGCCGTCGATGAGGTAGCGGCCGGCACGGCGGCGATGGCGGGCATCGCGCAGGCGAGCCACCTCTTTGACGCGGGGATTTTGGGGGCTGGTGATCATCGGCCTGGAAAAGGATCAACGGTTACGGAAGTTCGTCGTGGAATCGCGATCCCATTGTTGCACCAGGCATTGCAAGAATTGCAAGCGGCCGGCGCGGCGAATTATTTTGGTCGCGGCGCACATTGCAGGCAAGCTGCTGGTGCAAAGCGACTTAGGTCGATATTGTCCGGTTCAATCGACACGCTGACAGCAATTGGCACGCGGGGTGCTAATACCGATTGCAACCGAGTTCCCGAAAACTCGAAAAACCCAGTCCTTCGCCCCCGGGGGCCAGCACGATGGAACGAGCGGCCAAACTCAACTGGATGAACGACATTCTCGACCACCTGCGTCACTGTTACGACCAGTGGACGGTGGCCGACGAGACCAGCCAACACTATCTGTCGGAGGTCATGAAGCGCGATTTGGACGAGTTTCGTCGCCTGTGCGACGCCTCGCGCGTCGCCGAGCGGGGACCGGCCGTCCGCGCCGCCTGAACCTGCGATCGTCCCAAACTTTCCTTCTGGCGTTCCCAACCCTAGGGCCGGCAAGCATTCGCCCGTGCTTGTCGGCCCGCACGCCATTCTGGAACGTGGCTGACGGGGGAAGCGCGCGGCGAGTAGAATAGCACGCTTTATCTCGCGCAGTTTGGGATCATCCGCGTGCCATGACTTGGGCCGAATCGACTTCGCGCGACGCCGCGATCGAATTTTTGCATAGTCGCATCGACTACGAGCGCGCCGCGGTCGCCAGCCTCGGGGCGACGGAGTGGAAGCTGGAGCGCATGCGCGAACTGGCTGAGCGGCTCGGCGATCCCTTGGCCCATATTCCGGTGGTGCATGTCGCGGGCACCAAGGGCAAAGGTTCGACGGCGGCGATGATCGCGTCGGCGCTGACCGCCGCCGGGCGTCGAACGGGCCTGTTCAGTTCGCCCCATCTGAACCGCACGGAAGAGCGGGTCGCCGTCGACGGGGCCGCGATCAGCGGCGCCGAACTGGGGGAGTTGGTCGCCGAACTGCGCCCCCACATCGAGGCCATGGACCGGGCGGCCGTGCGGCTGCCGGGGGAGTTTGGACCGACCTATTTTGAGATCACCACCGCGCTGGCTCTGGCGGCATTTCGGCGCCGCCGGGTCGACGCCGCCGTGCTGGAGGTGGGCATGGGAGGCCGGCTCGACTCGACGAACATCTGCCTGCCGGTGGTGTCGGTTATCACCAGCATCAGCCTGGACCACATGCGGCAACTGGGCGACACGCTGGCGGCGATCGCCGGCGAAAAGGCGGGCATCATCAAGCGCGGCGTGCAAGTGGTGAGCGGGGTGACGCCGCAAGAGCCGCGCGACGTGATTCGACGCATCGCCAGGGAAAATGGCAGCCGCCTCGTGGAACTGGACCGAGATTTTCGGTTTGCTTATCAGCCCGCGCGATCGTTGAATTTGCGGCCCAACCAGCCGCGCATGGATTTTTCGTCTCGCGATTGGTCGCTAGCCGATGTGGCGCTTCCGGCCTTGGGCGGCCATCAGGCGCAGAACGGGGCGGTGGCGCTAGCGACTTTGAAGTTGCTCCGCGAACAAGGTTGGCGGCTTCCGGAGTCGGCGATTCGGCAGGGGCTGGCGACAGCGCCGTGCCCTGCGCGAGTGGAGGTGGTATCGCGCCGGCCAGCGGTGGTGCTGGACGTGGCGCACAATGTGGCATCGGCCAGCGCGCTGCTGGAAACCTTGAACGAGAGCTTCGACCCCTGCCGGCGGGCGCTGGTGTTCGCCACGACGCAGGACAAGGATTACGCTGGCATGTTGCGGCGGCTGGTCCCGGCGTTCGATCGGGTGGTGCTGACGCGGTATGCGAACAACCCGCGCGGCGTGCCGGCCAACGAACTGGCGGCGCCGTGGACGGGGGACCCGCGCGTGCAAGTGTGCGCCGATGCGGCGCTGGCCTGGGAAGCTATGCAACAATGGGCGGGCGCCGACGATTTGATCTGCGTTGCCGGTTCGTTTTATCTGGCGGCGGAGATGCGAGCGCTCTGGGACGGCCCGGCGGCGGCGCCCAATAGCGCCGTGCGCAGCATGGCGTGAGCGGGAACTGCCAGACCTGGAATAGCGAGGGAGCGATGAAGAAGAGCAGATTGCGAGTCAGCGCGGCGCTGGCCACGCTGTGTGTGGCCTTGGCCTGGGGAATGACCGCCTGGGGCCAAAACGGACCCAGCAACGATACCGTGGTGCAAACGCTCGACGCGCAGGTCGATCGGTTCTTTAATACAATCTCGACCGGCGAAGCGGGGCCCGCGCTAGAGACGCTGTTGGCCGGCAACAACGCGCTGCTGCGGTCGGCGTCGCTCGCCGAACTACAGACCAGCACCGCGCAGATCCCCACGCGATTTGGCGCTTACCGCGGCCACGAGCAAATCGCGGCGCGGCGAATTGGGCAGGACCTTGTGCTGCTCAAATATCTTTACAAGTGCGAGCGCTTCCCGGTGGTGTGGCACTTTGTCTATTACCGTACCGCGGCGGCGGACGAGATGGGCACGTCGACCTTGCAATGGACGCCGATCACCGTGCGATTCGACACTGATCTGGAGCTCTTGGCGCTGGAACCGGTGCCGTAGAAATCGCGCTACACCACTCGGTAGCGGAGCGCGGGGTTCATCTCGCGCTCCACCTCGTCCAGGTTGCTCACCTGGAGTTGTCCGTGCTGGTCGAGGTACTCGACATGCGCGCCGACTTCTTCGAGCGCGAGCAGGATATTGAATCCCTTGACGCGGGGATACATCTCTTTCGAGATCTGACTGATGGTGATCGGGTCGTTCGAGGCGCGAATCACGTCGAGCACGCGATCGAGCTTGCGATCGTGGCTGTCTCGAATCTGGCCAATGCGCTTGTAAACATCGCGGATGGGGCCTTCGTGCCCGCCGAGCGCCACATCGAAGCCGGGCGACTCGGCCACGCGATCGAGCGCCTCGAGGTAGTGTCCCAGTCCGTTGTAGTTGGTGATGCTCTCGGGCGATTGGTGCGGGGTGGTTTTTTCTAAAATGTGGTCGGCGCTGATCAACACGTCGCCCATGACCACGCAGACCTGGCCGGGGCAGTGGCCGGGGGTGTGGATGAAGCGCATGCCGTCGATCGTCTGCCCATCGGCGATGGTGAAATCGACGCGGAGCGATTTGACATGCTTTTTAGAAAAGCCGTAGTACTCCATGAGCTTGAGCTGAAAATCAGCGTCGACGCCGGCGCGCTCCAGATAGACGCGCAGCGCCTTGGTGGCCACGGTCACCCGCTCTTCGTAGGCGGCCAACACGCGGCGATCGAGCACATGAATGCCGATCTCGGCGTCGGTATGCTCCATGAGCATTGGCAGGCCGCCAAAATGGTCGATATGCCCATGCGTGAGGATGATGCGACGAATGTCGCTGACGTGGAATGGTTCGCCAAACTGGGTGCGAATGGCTTCCAGCCCTTGCAGCAGGTGATCGTTCGAGTTGCCGTAGCCGCTACCGGTGTCGATGATCGTGGTCGGGCCGACATCGAATACGACGTAGGCATAGGCGATGAAGCCGGGGAAGGCCTCGACCGGCAGGCGGTAAATCTTGGCCCCCGAGCTCGACTGAAATCGTTCAATAGGCGGAAGTTCGGTCAGAGAGACCATGGGCGCAGCGTGTCCACTGAGGGGGGAGGCGGTGGTTCAGCGGCAGGGGGGTGAGTCTGTTCTATCGCGGCGCATGCGGCGTCACAACCGGCAATCGCCGCCCGAATGGCCAGTTTTTTGACCGCGTTTGCAGTCGACCGCCGTGGTCGCGAGAATTGCCGGCTGGAAAACCATTTCTCGGAAGAGGAGACCGTTGTGAAATGCAAGGCGTGTTGGCACTGGTTGGCAATGATGGTGATGGTCGCGGGCTCGGCATGTGGCGAAGAGCCGATTGTGCCGCAGGAGCCAATGGCGTTATTCAACGGACACGATCTGACCGGCTGGCGCGCCTGGCTCAAGGAATCTGGATACGAAGATCCCAAGCAGGTTTTTCGCGTCGAAGATGGGCAACTGCACATCACCGGCGATGGCCTCGGTTATCTGGCCACCGCAAAGACTTACGCCGATTTTGAGCTGATCGTCGAGTTTCGCTGGGGCGAAAAGACCTGGGGCTCGCGGCGCGAGGCGACGCGCGACTCGGGCGTTTTGGTCTACGCCAACGGTGAGGATGGCAGCGCGCTGGAGAACTGGATGCCAAGCCTCGAAGTGCAACTGATCGAAGGGGGAACCGGCGACTTTATAGTGATCAACGGCAAGCGACCCGATGGCTCGCCGACCGAGGTTGCGATCGTGAGCGAGGTGGCGCGCGATCGCGACGGCGAGGCGATCTGGAAGGCAGGGGGCAAAGCGGAGAAGTTCACCGCCGGACGGGTGAATTGGTATGGCCGCGACCCCGACTGGGAGGACAAAATTGGCTTCCGCGGCAAAGAGGATGTGGAGAGCCCCCTGGGCGAGTGGACCACGGTGCGGACCGTGTGCGACGGGCCACACGTGCAGGTGTTTGTGAACGACCGGCTGGTGAACGAGGCCAAGCAGGTGACGCCAACCTCGGGCAAGATCTTGATCCAGACCGAGATGGCGGAGCTATTTGTCCGAAAGGTCGAGCTGCGACCGCTTTCGGCCAAATCCAAGGCCAAGCGATAAATTTCGCGAAACCAGCGGGCAGCGGCGGGGTTCAACCGAACGGGGAGAGTGCGTACGTATTGTTCTGTCGTGTTCTCCAACTCATTGGCCAGCAAGCGTTGGGGGGATGTTATGGGCAAAAGACAGCCGGTTTCGCGCCGCCGGCCCCTACATGGTTTCACGTTGATTGAACTGCTCGTGGTGATTTCGATCATCGGGATCCTGATCGGAATGTTGCTGCCGGCGGTCATGTATTCGCAGGCCACCATGCGGCAGACGCACTGCAAGGCCAACCTGCAACAGATTGGCTTGGCGCTGATGATGTATGTCGATCGGCAGGGGATCGAGGGGGTGTTTCCCGACGCACCCAGCCTGCCGAGCGTGGCGCCGCAGCGCGAGAACATATTGCAATTACTGGGACCGTTTATCGAAAACAGCAAGCCGGTGTTCGTTTGCCCCAGCGACACCGAGTACGCGGAAGTGGAGAAGCTGAGCTACGAGTACCCCTCGGCTCGCTTGGCCGGAAAACGGCGCGTGCAACTCACGGCCGACCGCAACGGCAATGAGCGGTACGCCTCGAGCGAGGTGATGCTGATGTACGACTTTGAGAACTTTCACGGCACTTGGATTCGGGGCTCGCGCGTCGACGAGGAGGACGAAACGACGTTCCATCGCGGCACGCGCAATTTTCTATATCTCGATGGGCATGTCGACAATTTCTGAGTAACGCTTCGCGGAGAGCTGGCCATGAAGAAGGCGATTGGCGTCACGGCGGCCCTGCTAGTGATTGGCGGCGTGGTGTGGGCGATGCGCGGACCGAGCGTCGATCCGGAGGTGCTGCGGGTCGAAGCGATGGCCGACCAACTGTTTAACAACCGCGAGGGGATGACCGACGAGCAGCGCCGCCAGGCGTGGGGCGATTTTCGCCAGACGATCGAGCAATTGCCCGACGAAACCCGGCAGCAATTGCGGCAACGTCGCGAGGCGCAGATGAACAAGCGGATGGAGGAAGAGCTGACGAAGTTTTTTGCCTTAAGCCCGCAAGAGCGGACCAAGGAACTGGACAAGCGGATCGACCAGATGGAACAGTGGCGAAAGCGCTGGGAGCAGGAGCGCAACCGGCCGCAGACCGCCAATCGAGATCGAGGCGGCCGCGAGGGAAATCGGAGCGCGGGGGGGGATCGCGGCCGAGACGGCGGCGGACGGGAACGCTGGTCGAATATGTCGGGCGCCGATCGCAATCAACGCCGACAAGAATATTTGAGCCGCACCACGGCCACCCAGCGCGGGATGCGAGATGAGTACTCGCGCCAAATGCGCGAACGACGCCAACAGCGGGGACTCCCCCCCGGCCGCGGCGGCCGCTGGGGTTAGCATCACCCCAAGCTGTCGGGGCAATTTTTTTCTTCCGGTCGGCATTCTTGCCGCCGGGTGGGTAGGGATCGTCGGCGCCATCGGAATCCCCCCCAACGGGTTCGCTGGCGAAATCGATTTGTCGCCGGACGCTTCGTGCCTTGGTATAACCGCCCGTTTATGCTGGAGGTTTTGGCAGGCGGCGGCGTCACGACAGCAGCGTAAGCTGCGGCTGATCGCGGCACGGCAGCCATCGCAGCGTATTGTTTTTCGTCAACTACATTCCACGCTGGTCCAATGAAATACGCCATCTATCCGGTCTTCTGCCTGGCTATTTTGTCGCTGGCTTCCGCTCGTGGCGCCGACCCCGCCGCCGGAGTGTTGCCGCAAGGCGCGGACGGCCGGCCGCTGAATCTCGATCTGGAGTCGGGCAAGCTCGATGGCTGGGTAGCCGCCGGCGCCGCCTTCGAGAAGCAACCGGTGCGCGGCGACACCGTGCGTGGCCGCCGGCCCGATATGCAGAGCGGTCATCAAGGGGAGTTCTGGATCGGCAGCTATGAACTGGCAGGAGACGAGCCGCAAGGGACACTCACTTCAGCGGCTTTCACCATCAATCAGCCGTGGGCCAGCTTTATGGTGGCAGGGGGCAACAGCCCCAAGACGCGGGTGGAATTGGTGCGGGTCAGCGACGGTCAGGTGCTCTTCAAGACCAGCGGCGACAACGGAGAGGGGCTCAAATTCGCCGTGGTCGATTTGCGTCCGTACGCAGGCCAGCAGGCGATGGTGCGACTCGTCGATGAGTCGAGCAATGGCTGGGGGCACATCAACTTCGACGACTTTCGACTGCATGCCGACAAGCCGGCGTTTCCGGCCGAGCGGGTGGTGGCGATCGCCGACGAGTACGCTCATGCGGGGTTAGAGCCAGAGGAAGCCGCGCGAGCGATGAGTGTGCCGGCCGGTTTTTCGGTCAAGCTGTTTGCCGGCGAACCCGACGTGCAACAGCCGATCGCCATGACGATCGACGACCGTGGTCGGCTGTGGGTGGCGGAGGCTCACAATTACCCCCATCGCAGCAAGGACGAAGACGCTCGCGACCGCATCTTGATCTTTGAAGACCGCGACGGCGACGGCCATTTCGACGAGCGGAAGGTGTTCATCGAAAAGCTGAACCTGGTCAGCGGCATCGCGCTGGGCTTTGGCGGCGTGTGGGTCGGAGCGGCGCCACACTTCTTGTTTATCCCCGATCGGGATCACGACGACCGACCCGATGGCCCGCCCGAGGTATTGCTCGACGGCTGGGGGTTTCACGACACGCATGAAACGTTGAACGCTTTTATCTGGGGGCCGGATGGCTGGCTATATGGTTGCCATGGCGTGTTCACGCATTCTCTGGTGGGCAAGCCGGGCACGGATCGCGCCGACCGCACGCCGCTGAACGCCGGCATCTGGCGCTACCACCCCACACGACACGAATTCGAGGTCTTCGCGCACGGCACCAGCAATCCGTGGGGTGTCGATTTTGACGAGCACGGAGAGGCTTTTTGCACGGCCTGTGTGATTCCGCACTTGTTCCACATGATTCCCGGCGCGCGCTACCATCGGCAAGCGGGTTCGCACTTTAATCCGCACACCTACGACGACATCAAGACGATCGCCGACCATGTGCATTGGGTGGGCGCGCAGCCACACGCCGGCAACAACCGCTCTGACGCCGCGGGGGGCGGACACGCCCACTCGGGCGCGATGATCTATCAAGGCGGACATTGGCCGGAGCAATATCACGGCCAGATCTTCATGAACAACATTCATGGCGCGCGAATCAATGTCGACGTTCTGGAGCCAGCGGGCTCGGGCTTTGTGGGCCATCATGGCGCCGATTTTTTGCTGGCCAACGATAGCTGGTCGCAGATTTTGAATTTGTATTACGGCCCAGACGGCAACGTCTTCATGCTCGACTGGTACGACCAGAACCAATGCCATCGCGTCGAACCCGACATTCACGATCGTTCGAATGGGCGCATCTTCAAGATCGTGTACGGCGATCAACCGGCGGCGCCGGTCGACATGGCCGCTCTGGGGGACGAGCAACTGGCCGATCTACTGTTGCACAAGAACGAGTGGTTCGTGCGGCACGCGCGGCGACTGCTGCAGGAGCGCGCCGCGGCGGGGACATTGCGGCCGGGCGTGCGCGAACTGTTGGCTAAGCGGGCGTTTGAGCATCCCGATCCATCGCGGCGGCTGCGGAACCTGTGGGCCCTGGCGACCACCGGCGGGCTGGACGACGCGCAGATCGAGCGCGGCTTGGCAAACGATCAACCGTATGTGCGGGCGTGGACGATCCGCATTGCGTCGGAAGATGAGGCGCGGCTCGCGGCCGCATTGCCGAAGATGACGCAATTGGCCCAAGCGGACGATTCGCCCGTGGTGCGCAAGTTTCTGGCGTCGGCGGCGCAGCGCGTGCCGCTGGCCGAGCGCTGGGATTTGATGGCGGCGCTGGCCAAGCATGGCGAAGACGCCGACGATCACAACCTGCCGCTTTGTTATTGGTATGCGCTAGAGCCGTTGGTGGCGGCCGATGGGGCGCGAGGTTTGGCGCTGGTCAGCGATTCGCCGCTACAACAGCTTTTGGCCATGTGCGCGCGGCGCGTGGCCAACGGGGCCAAGGAAGCGAATTTGGCGCTTGTCGTGGATGAACTGGGGCGCCAGACCGATCCGGCGCGGCAGTTGGCGATTCTCGAAGGAGTTCAATTGGGGCTGAAAGGGCGCCGCCGAGCGCCGCGGCCCGCAGCATGGAGCGACGTGGCCGACAAGCTACGGGCGAGCGCCGACGAGCGCGTGCGCAACGCCGTGGAATCGCTGGCGGTGACACTGGGCGATCCGGCGGCGTTCGCCGAATTGCGCCGCAAGGCCGCCGACCCGCAGCAAGAGACAAGCACACGTCGCGCCGCGATCGTGGCGTTGCTATCCGCGCGCGACGACCAATTGGCCCCAGTGCTGCAAAGGTTGCTGACAGACGACGCGCTACGCGCAGAAGCGCTGCGCGGGCTGGCGGCTTACGGCGACGAAAAGACGCCCGCGGCGATTCTGGGGGTGTACGCCAAGCTCAATCCCGCAGAACGACGCGACGCGCTGGCCACCTTGGCCTCGCGCACCAGCTATGCCGCCAAGCTGCTGAACGGCCTGGCCGACAAGACCATCGCCACGAGCGATGTTTCGGCCGATGTCATTCGCCAGTTGCGCAACCTCAAGGACAAATCACTCGACGAGCGGATTCGCAGCGTCTGGGGAGAGGTGCGCGACACCAGCGCCGACGTGGCCGAGCGGATCGCGCAGCATCGCAAACTGCTAACAACCAAGCCGAAGCAAGAACCCGATGTGGCTCTAGGCCGGGCGATGTACCTCAAGACGTGCCAGCAGTGTCACACGCTATTCAACGTGGGGGGCAAGGTGGGGCCGGAGTTGACGGGCTCCAACCGGGCCAATCTCGATTATCTGCTGTCCAACGTCCTCGACCCGAGTTCATTGATTTCCAAAGATTACATGGCGACCGTTGTCGCCACCACCGATGGCCGAGTGCTGACCGGCATCATCCGCGAGCAAGATGACCAGAAGCTGACGCTGGCCACCGCCAACGAAACGATCGTCTTGCCGCGTGACGAAGTGGACGAACTGTCGCCAAGCACGAAATCGATGATGCCCGACGATGTGTTGCAGCCGCTATCAGAGCATCAAATTCGCTCACTGGTGGCCTACTTGGCGAGTCCGCAGCAGACGCCGCTGCTGGCGACGGCGGAGAACGCGGCGAGCCTGTTCAACGGCGTGGACCTGGCAGGCTGGAGCGGCAATCGCGACTTGTGGAGCGTTGAGGGGGGTGAGTTGGTCGGCCGGACCGGGGGCCTGGATCATAACGAGTTTCTGGTGAGCGACCTGACGGTGGGAGACTTCCGCTTGAAGTTTCAGGTAAAGCTCACCGGCGAAGCCGCCAATAGTGGGGTGCAGTTCCGCTCCCGGCCGCTGGAAGACGGCGAGGTGCAGGGATATCAGGCCGATATCGGCAAAGGCTGGTGGGGCAAACTCTATGAGGAGCGCGGCCGCGGCCTGCTGTGGGACAAGTCGGGTGAGCAGTATGTGAAGGCGGGGGACTGGAACGACTACGAAATCGAAGCCACAGGCAGTCGCATTCGCACCTGGATTAACGGCCAATTGTGCGTCGATCTGGACGACGCGGCGGGCGCCCGGCGAGGAGTGCTGGCGCTGCAACTACACGCCGGTCCGGCCATGGAGGCCCGCTACCGCAATTTTGCGTTGACCGTGGAGACCAGTGAGCCGGTGGCCGAAGGCGCCCAGGCCGCCAAATAGGACCGGTATGGTCCCCTTTCTGACCACCGACGGCAACTAGCTGTGCCAGCCTTGGCTGGTGTTAGAATATCGGCGCGCCGGAAGTCGCGGGGAATCGACTATCGGCGGCCAACGCTTTTCTTGTTGGATCTCGCGTCACATCGTAACAGGCCGCGGTCAGCGGCCCACTCATCTGGTCAAGGGTAGACCCATGTACGAGCCTCGCATCACTCGTGGTCTTGTGTCTTGCGCAGCCCTGGCAGCCACTTTGGCGATCGGCCAGGCGACCTATGGGGCCAAGCCATCGCCGACCGGCAGCGACGCCGCGGCGATTGGCAAGACGATTCACGATTTCCACGCGGAAGATTTTCGCGGCAAGGAAGTCAAGTTGTCCGATCTGAGCGGTAGCAAAGTGGTGGTCGTGGCGTTCCTGGGGGTCGAGTGTCCACTGGCCAAGTTGTATGCCCCGCGATTGGTCAAGCTGGCCAGCGAGTTGTCGTCGCAGGGCGTCGCCTTTGTCGGCATCGACTCAAACCGGCAAGACTCGCTGGCGGAGATCGCCGATTTTGCCCGCGACGCGAAGATCGAGTTTCCGCTGCTCAAAGACACCGGCAATGTGATCGCCGATCAGATCGGGGCGACGCGCACCCCGCAGGTGTTCTTGCTCGATCAAGACCGTGTGGTGCGCTATGCGGGGCGGATTGACGATCAATATGGCATTCACAACGGCGGCAGTTATCAGCGCCCCGCCGCGACGTCGGAAGAATTGAAGCGGGCGATTGGCGAATTATTGGCAGGCAAGCCGGTGAGCGCGCCAGTGACAGAAGCGGACGGCTGCCTGATTGGCCGCGCGCGGCCGGTGAAGGACAACGCCGAGGTGACCTATTCGAAGCAGATTGCAAGAATCTTCAACGCCAATTGCGTGGAGTGCCATCGCGATGGACAAATTGCCCCGTTCGCGCTCACCAGTTATGACGAGTCGGCGGGCTGGGCCGACATGATCGCCGAGGTGGTGAGCGAGGGGCGGATGCCGCCGTGGCACGCCGATCCCAATCACGGCACGTTTTCGAACGATGCCCGTCTGAGCAACGAGGAAAAGCAGCAGATCGCGGCCTGGGCAGCGGCCGGCGCGCCGCAAGGCGACCCGAGCGAATTGCCGCCGGCGCCGCAATTTGCCAGCGGCTGGCAGATGCCCGACTCGCCCGATGCGGTGATTCACATCGCCGACAAGCCCTATACCGTGCCGGCCGAAGGGACGGTGGCGTACCAGTACTTCATGGTCGATCCGGGGTTCACCGAAGACAAATGGGTACGAGTGGCGGAGTGTCTGCCCGACAATCGCTCGGTGGTGCATCACATCATCGTGTTCGTGAAGCCGCCGACCGAAAATCCCAAGGACGCGCGCGGCTTTCAGTTTTTGGTGGGCTACGCGCCGGGCACGCGACCCTATGTGCTGCCAGACGGCATGGCCAAGCTGATTCCGGCGGGGTCGAAGCTGGTGTTTCAGATGCACTACACGTCGAACGGCACGGAGCAGGTCGATCGCAGTTCGGTGGGGCTGTGCTTCGTCAAAGATCCCAAGTCGGTGAAGCAGCGCGTCGTGACGGGCAACGCCAGCAACGGGCGGTTTGTGATTCCTGCCGGAGATGGTAACCACGAGGTGAAGAGCGAGCGAAAGTTCGTCAAGGACACCACGGTGATGTCGCTGTTTCCGCATATGCACCTGCGTGGCAAGTCGTTCCGTTACGAATTGGCGTACGCCGACGGCCGTAAGGAGATTTTGCTCGACGTGCCGCGTTACGACTTCAACTGGCAGAATCATTTCATCTTTGAAAAGGCGCTGGTGGCGCCGGCCGGCTCGGTATTGAAGTGCACCGCGCACTTCGACAACTCGGAGGAGAACCTGGCCAATCCCGATCCCACCAGCGAGGTGCGGTGGGGGGACCAGACCTGGGAAGAGATGATGATTGGTTGGTACGATATCGCTGTGCCCGCGGGGGATGATCCGGCGACGTACACCGATCACCGGCGCGGCAAAGACGACGAAGGCGAATAGCGCATGCCGCGCGTGGAGACGCAACCAGGGCGACTGGCGAATTGGATCGCGGTCGCCCTTAGTTTTGCGCTGACGCTTGGCTTCGCTGCCAATGGCGAAGATTGGCCGCGCTGGCGCGGGCCGCGTGGCGATGGCACGTGGCAGGCGCCGAAACTGCCTAATCAATGGCCGGCGGCTGGGCTGCCGCAGGTGTGGAAGCAACCGATCGGCGGCGGCTACGCTGGCATTGTGGTGGCCGATGGCCGCACGCTGACGATGGATCGCCAAACGGCCGAAATCTCGACCACCGGGGCAGAGGTCGAACGGGTACTCTGCTACGAAGCCGCGACCGGCAAGTTGCTTTGGCAACACGCCTACCCCGTGAAGTACGGTAATTTGGACTACGGCAACGGGCCACGCGCGGCGCCAACGCTGCACGCGGGGCGCGTTTACACGCTCGGGGCGATGGGGCACGCCTTGTGCCTGGACGCGGCCAGCGGCAAGGTGTTGTGGTCGAAGGATTTTGTCGGTGAAGCGGGCGCCGTGATACCAGAATGGGGATTGGCGGCGTCGCCGGTGATCTTTCAAAACCTGGTCGTCTACCATCCTGGCGCCAAGCCCGATGGCTGTTATGTGGCGCTCGATCAAACAACGGGTAATGAAGTTTGGCGCGCGGCGGCGGATGCGGCAGGGTACGCCACACCAATTGTGATCGAGTACGCGGGCGAAGCGCTATTGGTGGCGTGGACGCCGCTGCACGTGCTTGGCATTGCGCCGGCGACGGGCGAGGTGTATTGGAGCGTGCCGTACGAAGTGACCTATGGCGTATCGATCGCAACGCCGGTGTTTCACGACGGCGTGATCCTGGTCACCGGCTATTGGGAAGGTTCGAAGGCGATTGAACTCGGCGCCTCGGTGCGGGAGGCGAAGCTGCTGTGGGAAGAGAATCGCTACTTGCGCGGGCTGATGTCGCAGCCATTGACGCGCGAGGGGCTGGTTTACTCGCTCGACAAGTCGCGCGGTCTGACTTGCTTTGAAATGCGAACTGGCAAGGTGTTGTGGAATGACGGCAATCGGTTGACGCCGCGCGGCCGCAATCCGCAAGCATCGCTGGTGTGGCTAGGAGACGGCAACCGCGCGATGGCGCTGAATTCTGACGGCGAGTTGGTGCTGGCCCGCCTGAATCGCGATGGCTATCACGAGGAGAGCCGCGTCAAGATCGTGGAGCCGACCTGGGCGCATCCGGCGTTGGCTGGCGACCTGTGCTGGGCGCGGGGCGACAATGAGATGGTATGCGTTCGATTGACTAGCGAAGGAGATAAGCCATGACCATGCACGCGAGCAGCAAGCAAGCGCGGCGGACCACCGTGGAGCGCGGCGCGACGGTCGAGATGGTCGAGGAGTCGGCGGCGACCGGGCGGGTGCGCGAAATTTATGAAGATATTCGGCGAACCAAGCAGATCGACTTTGTGCCGAACTTTTGGAAGACGCTGGCCGCGCATCCGCCGCTGTTGGAAGACACTTGGAACCGGCTCAAGCGGGTGATGGCGCCCGGCGTGCTCGACCCCTTGACCAAGGAAATGATCGCCGTGGCGGTATCGGCCACCAACGGCTGCAGCTACTGCATCAACTCACACACCGCCGCGGCGAAGAAGCTGGGGCTCAGCAGCGAGGCGCTTGGCGAACTGATGGAAGTGGTGTCGCTGTTCAACAGCACCAACACGCTGGCCGACGCGTTTCAGGTGCGGCCCGACGTGTTTCCCTGACCAATCGCCCGGCGGATTGCTCAAAGTGATTGCGGCTGCCAGCTTTGCGCCTTCATGGGCAGGGGGTATACTCGCAGCTTCGATCATTGAATCCGCCATTTGAGGGGGGGCGCCGGTTGCCCAAATATGTCGTCCGCTGCGGCTCCACGCGAGCGCTCGGGGTTTTTACCACGAGCAGCGGATCGCTCTATGCGCGGGGCGCGCGGGTGATTGCCCGCACCGAACGCGGCCTGGAAGCGGGCGAGGTGCTGTGCGAGGCGACCGATCAGGCGGTGAACTATCTCGATCAGCCCGGTCGCGGTCAGATCATGCGCGACATGACCGGGGAAGACGAACGCGAATTGACGCGGATTCACGCCGCCGAGCGGCGCGAGTTTGAAGTCTGCCGCGATCATATCCAGCAGCAAGCGCTGGACATGAAGCTGGTCGACGTCGAGCATGTGTTTGGCGGCGAACGGATCGTGTTTTACTACCTGGCGGAGAACCGGGTTGATTTTCGGGATTTGGTCAAGGCGCTAGCCGCCGAGTTCCAGACCCGCATCGAGTTGCGACAAATCGGCGTGCGCGACGAGGCGAAGCTGCTGGCCGACTATGGCGATTGCGGCAAGCCGGTCTGCTGCAACACGCACCTGGCGGCCATGCCGCCGGTGTCGATGAAGATGGCCAAGCTGCAAAAGGCAACCCTCGACCCGACCAAAATCTCGGGGCGCTGCGGACGGCTGAAATGCTGCCTACGATATGAGTACGACACCTATGAGCAGTTGCAGAAGGAGTTGCCGCCGGTGGGGGTGCAGATCATCACTGGCAAGGGGCGCGCCAAGGTGCTGGCCCAAGAGATACTGTCCGCCCAACTGCTGGTCGAAACCGAAGACCATCGGCGGATATTGATCGACGCCAGCGACGTTTTGACGGTGCTGCCGAAGACCGGCGGCGCCAACCATTGATATCACGGCCGGCAGCGCCACCACTCGCCATGACGATGATCGAACCCTCGCACCCCATCGCTCAACTGCTAGCCGACGACAAGCGGTACACGCTCGACGCGTACATCTTTGTCTTCGAGGCGCTGAACTTTGCCCACAACACGCTGGGCATGGGTGGCGGCGGCGAGGCCGAGAAGCCCCCCAAGCGGCGCAAGAAGAGCGCCAAAACGGCCACCACGGAAGAGGTGGCGACGCCCCCCACTCCAGAAGAGGAACGCCAACGCCATCTCACCGGACAACAACTGTGCGAGGCGATTCGGCAATACGCCTTGGAACAGTTTGGACTGATGGCCAAGTGCGTCTTCAACAGTTGGGGAATTCATCAAACCGGCGACTTCGGCGAGATCGTCTTCAACCTCATCAAGATCGAGCAGATGCACAAGACCAAGGACGATCGCCGCGAGGATTTTGACGACGTCTTCGACTTCGATCGCGATTTGACGCGCAACTACAAGATCACGCTTACCGAAGCCAAGTAACGGATTACCTGTGACCGGCAGCCCGCGAACACAGTCGAAGGCCGCAGCGGGCGGCACGCAGCGGGAAGCGCGCGGCGTCCAGACGCCCAAGCGAGCGCTCGCACCCATTCCGGCGCCGTCGCGGGCCCAGCGCGTGGCCTTGGCGGTGGCGGCGGGGTTGTTGCTCCTTTGGTTCTTGGCGCTGGCCTGGCTGGCCTGGGTGTCGCTCTAGCAACCGGCGGGCGATCGATCGTTGATTGTCGCCGCGTAAATGTCCGGCTCGGCCGCGTGGTGATTTGCGCGCCGCGCGCGGCGAAATTTTGGCCACGGCCAGCGCGTTGTCGCCAGCGAACTGAACAGAGATACTTTGGGCTATAGCGCCCCACGGCAATCGCCACCTCAGCTAGGAGTTTTTGATATGTCTGGCCGGAAGATCGCAATAGGACTGTTCGCGCTCGGTTTGGTCGCGCTGGTGGCGGCGCCTTTGGCCAACGGAGCGGACGAGGCCCCAGCAGACGCCAAGCAGTACCAACAGGTGGTCTCCAAGGCGATCGACTTTTTGGCCACGACTGGACAGGCGCCCGATGGATCGTACTCGGCCAGCGCCAGCCCGGCCGTGACGGCGCTGGTGACGGCGGGCATCTTGCGGGCTGGCCGCACGCCAGACGACCCGCTGGTGGCCAAGAGCCTCAAGTTCTTGGAAGGGTTCGTGCAGCCGGATGGCGGCATCTACACCCCGACCAGCACGCACCGCAACTACGAAACCAGCATCGCCATGGTCTGCTTCGCCGAGGCCAATCGCGACGGGCGCTACAAGGATTTGCTGGCCAAGGCCGAGGGCTTTGTCAAAGGGTTGCAATGGGACGAGAACGAAGGGCATGACCGTTCGAGCGTGAATTTTGGCGGGGCGGGCTACGGTAGCAAGAAGCGGCCCGACCTGTCGAACACCAGCTTTTTGATCGACGCCTTGCGGGCAGCGGGCAAGGGCCCTGACGATCCGGCGCTGCAAAAGGCACTGGTGTTTGTCTCGCGTTGCCAGAACCTGGAGAGCGAGCACAACACCACGCCGTTCGCCGCCAAAGTCGAGGATGGCGGGTTTTATTACACGCCGGCGGCGGGAGGATCGAGCATGGCTGGCGAGACCGACGCCGGCGGCCTGCGCAGTTATGGCTCGATGACCTACGCGGGACTGAAGAGCATGATCTTCGCCGGCGTGGGGCCCGACGACCCGCGCGTGAAGGCGGCCTTCGACTGGGCGCAGAAGCACTACAGTCTGGCCGAGAACCCCGGCATGGGAGAGGCGGGGTTGTACTACTACTATCACACCTTCGCCAAGGCGCTCGACGCGCTGGGGACCGACCAGATTAAGGACGCCAGCGGCGCAGAACACAATTGGCGGAGCGAACTCTTGGGCGAACTGGCCAAGCGGCAGCGCCCCGACGGCGCCTGGGTGAACCCGACCACGCGCTGGATGGAGGGCGACCCCAACCTGGTGACTGGCTACGCGCTGTTGACGCTCAGCTATCTGAAGCCGAGGGAATAACTAACTCCCCCTCTACGCCCCCACCTGGGCCAGCACGTAGGGTCCCTTGGGGATGACGGCCAGGGTGGCGGCGGGGCCGTATTCGGCCAGCGAGTCGGCCACGGCGGCCTCGACCGAAGGGGCGCTCTCGACAAAGAGGCGGTCCAGCTCGTCGGCCGAGAGTCCGTCGCTGACGATCTTCACCCGCGCCTTGCGGCGGACCTTGGCCAGCTCTTCAAGCTGCCACTGGTCGAGCACGAAGTAGTCTTTGCCCAGGATCCGCTCGACGAAGCTTTCTAGCGAGTCGTTCTCGTCGAACAGTCGGTTGAACTCGGGACTGCCGACCCCTTCGCTGAGGCTGGCGACCAGGATGATCGTGCCCCCTTGCTTGACGATCGGCAAGGCGCCGACCATCCCCTTCACCGCCTGATAGAACGTGGTGTCGAGCGGGTAGCCGGCCGAACTGGTGACCACCACATCGACCGCTTGCGGCACGGTGTCGCGGACGACGTCGCGGACAAAGTCGACCCCTTCCAGGAAGGCGGCTTCCATGTCGCCGGCCACCACCTTGAGCAGGCGGCGTTCCGCGTCGATTACCGTGTTGACGATGAAGTCGCAGCCGGTGAGGCGGGCGATCCAGGTGTTTTCCTCATGGACCGGGTTGCCGTCGAGGATACCGCAATCGGCGTTGGGGTGCTCCAAGAAGGCGGGGCCGTGCCACACCTTGACCGTCTCCAGCGCGGCCAGACCGGGACAGACCAGCTTGCGACCGCCGGAGTAGCCCGCCATGAGGTGCGGCTCGATCAAGCCCGTAGTGATCTTGAGATCGGCGTTCACATAGCGGCTGTCAATCCAGATGGGGACGCCGCGGGGGCTGTCCCCCAGGTGCGTGTGTTCGGCGAGCTCGCGGCCGTTGTGATTCTCGATGCGGTAGTTGGCGGCGATGTCGGCGCCGACCATCTCGATCAACTCATCTCCCTCGTTGGGACGATGCAGGCCGGTGGCGACGAGAATCAAAATCTGGTCGCGCGGGATGCCCGCGGCTTCGAGCGTGCGCAGGATCGGCGGCAGAATGATTTGGTTCGGCACCGGGCGGGTGATGTCGCTGATGACCACGCAGGCGTCGCGGCGCCCCTGGGCAAGCTTGGCCAAAGGCTGCGTGCCGGTGGGGCGAGCCAGCGCCGCCTCGACCGCGGCCTGCGCGTCGGCGACGGCCGGTGCGTCCTTATAGGCGAGTTTGCGAACGAGTGGGCGGTCGGGCAGTTCGACCTCAAGACCGGTGCGACCATATTCGAGTTTGACGCGCATGGGCTGCCTCGACGGGTGATAGGCGTGGCGTGTTCTCGTCTGCTCGGCGCAAGCAGTGTTCTCGTTCTGCTCGGCGCAAGAAAACGCAGCGCTGGAGCGGGGGCGCATCCAGGCTGCGCGAGTTGGTCGGCACAACGGCGGGGCGCGACTACTTCTTGCCGCCAGCCTTGCCGGCGGGCTTGGCCGCTGGTTTGGCGGCGGCGGCCGCTTTGCCGCCGGCTGCCGCGGCGGGGGCAGCCGCTCCGGCCTCCCCCTCTTCTTCCTTGCGCTTCTTCTTTTTCTTCATGCTGAGCTTGTAGACCCGCACTTTGGGGAGGCCCAGCGGGCTTTGGCCTTCTTGCCAGCGCTCCTGCTCCTGGAGCTTGGCGATCCGCTCGTCGCGGGTCATGACGTTGCGTGCCCGCGCCGATCCGGTGCGGGGGCGCAAACTCTTGTCCATGGTCATTTTGGTTGCATCTCCGTGTCGAACCCGGCCGGACTGGCCGGGAATGGCGAGCTAGCTAGCCGCCGACGGGGCACAGATCGCCTCCGCCGGGGAATCTGGGAGTATAGCGAAAACGGCCCCCAGGCGGCAAGTTGGGGTGAAACGCTGATTTGCCTCCTCAGCGGGCTGTCTGGGGCTATAGTTTCAGCACGATTTGCAGCAGCCACATCAAAAGCGCGATCAGCGCCGGCAGCAGCGCGAGCCACAGGCCGAACTGCCAGCTTAGCCGCATGATCCGGGGCGCTCTGTGGGGCCGGTCGTCCATGGCGTCACAATATCACGCGGTGGCCTTGTGCGCTACGCGCTGGCGGCGGCGTTCGATCAGCAGCCAGGCGAGCTGCCACCCCAGAAACGCCGCCATCGCAAGTACCGGACCGTGCAATCGTGGGTTCAATTCGGTCACGACGACCAGCGATTTATCAAGTGGTATTGGCTGCGCGCCCGGCGCCGTAAGAGCCGAGCGCAAAAAGAAAGGTCTTACGGCCATCGACCAGGCAAGAATCGCTATCAAAATCAGCCATGTGCTGAGGCGAAGCTGAGGCCAGCGGCGACGGGGTTGCTTGGGCAAGTCGACCATAGCGTCACGATATTTCGCGATAGTCGTTTGCGCTGCCCGCTGGCGACGGCGTTGGATGAGCCGCCACAAGGACTTACCGGTGACAAGGCCAAATAGAGCGAGAACGGGAAAGAACGACTTCCACGATGGGATGAAGATAATTGACGCATAGTGGCGCTGCACCCCGTCGCCCATGCCGACCAAGACGCTGCAATAAGGATACTCGGGCCTAGTTCGATAGTAGGCTTTCCGAAACCCGGCAGGAATGAAATTCAATTGGTAGAAGTGCTCGCGATAGTCTGTGCAAACATGGACAAGCAAATGCGCCGACACCTTCTTTGACCCTGCTGTCGAACTAGCATTAAAGGTCGCCGGCGGCCTGACCGCCATCGCCCAGGCGATGATCGCGATCAAAATCAGCCAAGTGCTGAGGCGGAATTGAAACCAGCGACGTTTTGATTGCTGGTCCATAACCTGGGTCGCCTTGCCGAGCGGGCGGCGCGGGGCCTCACTCGCTCAATTTCTTGCCACTGCTGGCCCGCTCGCGCAGGTAGGCAGACGGCTCGTACACCGGGCCGTGCTGCTGCGACCAGCCGGTGAGCTTGTCGCAAATGTACTTGCTGCCGAGGGTGTCGGCCCAATGCATGATGCCACCGCGGTAGGGCGGAAAGCCCATGCCGAGCACGGTGGCCACGTCGATATCGCTGGCGCGGATGGCGATCCCTTCTTCCAGGCAGCGGCAGGCCTCGTTCACCACGCCAAACAGAACGCGCTCCACAATTTCCTCGTCGGTGATGTCGAGCGGCTTGGGGTTGCCGGCGTCGGCCCGCGCCTTGGCCACCAGCGCGGCGACATCGGGATCGGACTGCGCCGTTTTGCCATCGGGATAGAGGTAGTAGCCCTTGCCGGTCTTCTGCCCGAAGCGCTTTTCGGCGAAGAGGTGATCGACCAGCGTCGAGACGTAGTTGCGCTGCTGGTAGGCGTCTGCCAGGATGCCGCCGGCGAATTTGGCCACGTCGACGCCAGCCAGATCGCCCATGCGGAAGGGGCCCATCGGCATGCCGAAGTCGAAGACCGCCTTGTCGATGCGGTAGGGGTCGATGCCGTGATCGACCAACAGCCCGGCGGTTTGCCCGTAGGGGAAGAAGATGCGGTTGACCAGGAAGCCGACGCAATTGCCGACGGTGACGGGGGTCTTTTTGATCCGCTTGGAGAGGTTAATGACCGAGTTGAGCACCTCGGGGCTGGTTTGCTTGCTGCGTACCAGCTCAACCAGCGGCATCACATGGGCGGGAGAAAAGAAGTGCGTGCCAAGGATCCGCGGCGCGGCCTTGGTGCGGGCGCCGATCAGCTCGATGTCGATGGTCGAGGTGTTGGAGGCGAGCACGCAATCGGGGCGGCAGGCCTTTTCGAGATCGGCAAAAACCTGCTGCTTGAGCTCGATGTTCTCAACCACCGCTTCGATCACGATGTCAAGCTGGTCGAAGCCGGCGTAGTCGGTCTGCACCTTGAGACGGCTGAGATTGTCGTCATGCTTTTGCTGGGTGAGCTTGCCCTTTTTGAGCCGCGAGCCAAAGTTGCCTTCGATCCGTCCGCGGCCGGCGGCGGCGAAGTCGTCGTTGACTTCCTTGAGCGTAACATGCAGGCCGGCGTCGAGCAGGGCCGTGGCGATGCCGCTCCCCATAGTGCCCCCTCCCAAGACGGCGGCGCGGGCAAACTCGCGCGGCGGAAATTTCTGATCGGTGACGCCGGGCACCTTGGCAGCGGTACGGGTGGCAAAGAACAGATGGATCAGCCCGGCCGACTGCGGAGCGGCGAGGCACTTCATGAAGTTCTCGGCCTCGCGGCGGATGCCGACGGCGTAGCCCTCGCTGGCGCCAGCGAGCATGGCGTCGAGGCAATGCTCTGGATGGACCATGTTGCGAATCTTGTCGCCGGCGAAGGCTTTGGCCATTTCCAGAAAGCCGGCGGCCTCTTCCTTGCTGCACAGCTTGTCGCCCAGCTTCGACGCGCGGACCGGCTTTAGCTCGCCAGCGGCCAATTTGCGGGCAGCCGTCTTGGCGGCGTCCATCAGCTTGTCTGGCTCGACCAACTCTTGCAGGATGCCCAGCTCGAGTGCTTCCTTGGCGCGGGCCTCGCTGCTTTCGAGCATCATCGTGGCGGCCTTTTGCAGGCCGGCGAGCCCGGGCAGTTTTTGACACAAGATGCGCGGCAAGCGCTGCGTGCCGCCGGCGCCGGGGAGCAGACCCAGCCGCAACTCTGGCAGGCCCACTCGGCAGCGGGTTGTGCCGACGCGCCACTGCCCGGCCAGGGCCACTTCCAGTCCGCCGCCGAGGGCAAAGCCATCGAGCGCGATGACGATGGGCTTGGCGTTGGCTTCCATTTCGTCGAGCCAGCCTTGCAGCGACGAGGCGAGTTGACTTTCGGGATTGGCGACTTTGCCGCCACTGGCCTGCCCTAGCTCGGCGATGTCGGCGCCGGCGATGAAGTTGTCTCCGGCTCCGCGCAGCACGATCGCCTTGACGGCGGCATTGGCGTTGGCGCGGGCCAGCGCGTCGGCCAGGCCGGCCACCACGCGGCGGCTGAGCGAGTTCACGGGGGGCGAATCGATGGTGATGATCGCCAGATCGCCCTCGGTTTCGAGTCGAACCACTTCGGTTTGCGTTTGTGCCATAGCCGTGATGCCTATCCGTGAGATGAGCCGCCGAACTGAGGAAGAGTAGCCGCCAAGCTGGCGATGGTAGGGCCGTGGCGCGCGAGGTGCAAGTCCCACGAGCATTGCGCGAGATTAGGCGACCGGAGTTGTGCGAACACAGCGTTTTGCCGCCGCCGCCCCTCACCCGGCCTGCGGCCACCCTCTCCCCGCGATGCGGGGCGAGGGACGAATTAGGCGACCGATTCGGCGATTGGTTGGGGGGCGCCGAGTTCGGCCAGCGCCGCTTCGACCTGGCGAAAGGCGTCGGAGTCGCTGAGTCGGGCGCCGTCTTTTAGCTCGGTGAGCAGGCTGCCCAACAGTTCTTGTTCGAGCCAGGTGGCGAGCCACTGGGCGCGCTCTTGCGTATAGCGCGTTTGCAGGCGCGTGAAGAGTCGCGCGGCGGCGATGCGCATGCGCGAGCTGGTGGCGTCGACAATCGCCTCGCCACCGCCGGCGATGCCGCCCGTCAATGCGGCCTCGGTCGCCAGCTCGGTGGCGGTGTGCGTGGCGGCCTGCAACGCCGCCTCGTGAACGATGCCACCAGCCAGCACCCAGCCGCTGACCACGAGCGAAACAGTGATGGCCGGCCGCGCGATGGCGAGCACATGGTCGAGCGAGCGCAGAAACGCCACGGAGCTGGGGTTGTCCTGGCTCCAGGCGTCCAGCTCGGCGCGGAGGAACTGGCGGTAGTGATCGTCGACCGGCTGCAATTGGGCGTGACTGCGCTCGACGTGGGCCAGTAGCTCCGCGCGCGCTTCGCCGCGCAACAGATGCGCCAGACGTGGGCGCAGGGTGTCGTTGCCCACTTCAGAGAGGCGCTTCAGTTCGTCGAGCAGCTTTTGCACGGCCAGCAAGATGGCGTGCCGCTCGCGGCGACGGAAATCCTCCAGCGGATCGACGCCGGGGGGATTGAGCGCGCTCCAGGCGGTGCGCACCGGCCAGGTGACGCCGCGCCCCAGCGTGCGATAGAAGCCGTGTACTCGCCGGGCCCACTCGCTGCGGTGGGTATCCCACCAATCGCGAATTTCGCCCACCAGAATTTCGGCCGGTAGCGTGGGCCAATCAACGCGGGCCATCTCGGTGGTCGATAGGGCGCGCAGCGCGGCGTCGAACTGGCCGCTCGAATGGCGAATGCGAGCCAGATAGGCAGGGGCGCCGGCGCGCGGGTCGAGCACCTTTTGGATCGCGCCGCGAAAGGTGCGAATCTTGATCTCGTCGAACTTGAGGCTGGCCAGATCGTCGCGCAGCGAAACGGGTTGGCCCAGCGGCGCGTCTGCCCGCGAGCCAACTTCATAAAACGGCAGACGGCGCTCGCGGGCGCCTTGCCGGTCGTACGGCACGACATACACCAGATCGGGGCGCCCGCCGATCGACTCGCAGAATGTCTCCAGCCAATGGGGCCAGTATTCGCGGTCCCCTTCCAGGTCGCATTGGTTGAAGACCACGATCACCGGTTTGTCGGCCTCGGCCACCTTGCGAAAGAACTGCTTGACCGCGGCGTCGTTGTATTTTTGCTGCGTGAGCACGGCCACCAGCACATCGGCCACGTGGCGCACGCCGTCGGCGCGGCGCCAGTTGACCTGACGATCGGAATCGATGTCGGGCGTATCGAGCAGCAGCAGGCGCTGCGGAACGTTCTTGCCCACACGCCAGAACAGCAGGTCGCGCGCGCTGTCTTGCAGCGCGTCGGCGCTGGCGTGCCACGGCTCCAGTTCAAAGCCGGCAAAGAGCCGCTCCAAAGTCGCCGGGTCGTCGAAGCCGGGCGGACATAAGCAGACCGGGTGCTTGGTGCCGGCGGCCAGCGGGCTGACGGCGCTGGCGTCTTCGCCTGCCAGGTGATTGAAGATGAGCGACTTGCCGATATTGGTGCCGCCGACCACGGCCGCCACCAGCCAGGGATCGCCGGCAAGCTGCGGCATCAACTTGTGGGCGAGCAGTTCGTGCCATTCGCGATCGGCGGGGCGATCGGAGCACGCCGGGGCGGGGACGCCGATGGCCTCTGCCAGGGGCGCAAGCTCGGTGAGCGCGGCGTTCAGCCGGCGTACCTGAACTGCCCAATTTGCGAAGTTGCCGCTCATGCGCTGCTAGCAAGACCTATGAATGAGTGGGCCGCGCATCACGGCACGCATTGCGAACAAAGTGGGTGGCGGGCTGTAATCGACCCAGTATACCAGCCGGCGCCTCGGCATACTGAAATGGCGAGCGTGACGCCAGCCCGATCTTGACCCGCCGGGACGATTCTCCTACCGTCCGCGACCTTGCCGCGGGCCCTCTGTCGCGCGGAAATGCATCTGCCCTGGCGGGAACGGAATCCCATGAGAGATCTTGTCGCGTTGGTTGGCGTGGGTTTGGTGGCGGCCGCAACCGGTTGTTGCGGCGCCTGCGGCCCCGGTGGCTGCGGTTCGTATCCGCCGCCGACCTATTCGCCCGCAGCGGCGCCTTATACGCCGCCGGTCGTGACTCCGCCCGCCGTTGGCGCGGCGGCGCCTCCGGCGATTAACGCGGCGCCGGCCTATCCGGCGGCTGGCAGCTAGGCCCGATCGGGTTCTTGTTCGGCTTGCTCTTGCTCGCGAACCGATTCTCGCACGACCGCATCGTGCGGGATGCCTTGTTGCACGCGCTCGTGCTCAGTCAGTCGCACCGCCTTGGCAGTCGGCACAATCTCGTGGCCGCGCAGCTTGGCCTGCACTTGCGTCATTTCGGCGCCAAACAGAATGATGAGCGACGTGTAATAGGTCCATAGCGTGACAATCACCAGTGAGCCGGCGGCGCCGTAGTTGGACGCGATGGCGCTGTGCCCGAGGTACAGGCCAAAGAGCGACTTGCCGACACCAAACATGACCGCGGTGACGACCGCTCCGAGCCAGACATCTTGCCAGAAAACCTCCGCGTCTGGCAGCACCTTGAAGATCAGCGCGAAGAGCAGCGTGATCACCAGCATCGAGACGGCGGCATTGCCCAGGTGCAAGAGCAGCACTCGATCGGAAACGAACGACAAAACGCTGTTGCTGGCCGCGGTGAGCATGGCGCTGGCGACCAGCGACACCAGCAAGAGAAATCCCAGCACCAGCACCAGCGCGAACGACAGGAACCGATTGCGGACCATGTCCCAGATGCCAAGCCCCGGCTTGGGTCGCACCTCCCAGATGGTGTCGAGGGAGTCTTTTAGTTCGGTGAAGGCGCCGGTGGCGGCGAAAAACATGGTCGCCAGGCCCACCAGGGCGATCCAGGGATTGGCCTGACCGCGCGGCGCGTGCTCGATCAAGAGCCGAATGGCGTCGACCCCGGCGGCGCCGATCAAAAAGCGGGCTTCTTCCAGGGCGTGATTCAAGACCATCTCGCGTTCGTAGAACATGTCGCCGATCGCGATGGCGATGAGCACGATGGGAGTCAGCGAGAAAACGGTGTAAAAGGCAAGCGCGGCGGCCATCCGCGGGGCCTTGTCTTCGATCCATTCGAACGTGGCGCCTTGGACCACGCGCCAGAAGAACCAAATGGGCTGAATCACCATGACGGACTGCCTGCGGTGCTGGGAAAGGGGCGCGAGCCATTTCATTCTAGCGGGCCTTTTGCTACGGTCGGAGCAGCCGGCGCGCCAGCCTGCGCCGCTCATTCCCGCGCGAGGCCAGTTTGGAACAATCGAACATCGCGGCGCTCGAAACACGAAACGTCGCCAAGACATTTGGCGAAGGCGATGGCGCCGTCGAGGCGTTGCGCGGCGTCGATTTGACGGTGGCGCCGGGCGAGTTTGTCGCCGTGATGGGCCCCTCGGGGTCGGGCAAGAGCACCTTGCTGCACGTCGTCAGCGGACTGGAGCCGCCTAGCTCGGGGCAGGTGTTCATTGGTGGGGAGGAACTTGGTCAGTTAACCGACGACGCCTTGACGCTGATCCGCCGCCGACGAGTGGGCTTTGTGTTTCAGGCGTTCAACCTGTTGGATGTGCTGAGCGCCGTCGAAAACGTGTCGCTGCCGTTGGTGATCGACGGTGTGGCCGAACGAGAGGCCGAGCGCCGCGCGCGTGAAGCTCTCGAGCAGGTCGGGCTGGCGCGCCGCGCTGGCCATCGACCGAAGCAAATGTCGGGAGGCGAACAGCAGCGCGTGGCCATTGCCCGCGCGCTGGTCACGCGGCCCGTGGCGCTATTGGCCGACGAACCAACGGGCAACCTGGACAGCGCTAGCGGCCTGGCGGTGATGCGCATCTTGCGGCAATTGGCCGATCGTGATGGTCAGGCGATCTTCATGGTCACGCACAATCCGCAGCATGCGGCGCTGGCCGATCGGCTGATCGTGCTGCGCGACGGATTGATTGTCGAAGAGCGGCGCCAAGAGCAGCCGCAGGCCGCCGAGGAAGCGACCCCATGAGCCTGGCGCGGTATTCGCTGCGCGAGTTGCGCGGTCGACCGGTGCGCGCGCTGTTGACGCTGCTGGGCATCTCGATCGGCGTGGCGGCGATTGTGGCGATTTGGCTCACGGTGGGGACCACGCGATCGGCCTATCGCGAGATGTTCACTACGCTGGCCGGACGGGCCGAACTGGAGATCGTGGCCGAGGGGTCGGGGCGATTCGACGCCGAAGAGGTCGCCACGCTGGCGCGCGTGCCTGGCGTGCGGGCGCTGGTCCCCAACGTGCAGAGCCACACGGCGCTGGCCACCGGCAACGGCGTGGTGGGGGTGTTGCTGCTAGGCATCGATCCGCGGCTCGATCAATTGGCCCGCGACTACACGTTTGCGGAGGGACGGCAGGTCGCCGGCGACGACGAGATTGTGTTGCAAGCGGGCTTTGCTCGCGACAGTGGATTGAAGCTAGGAGATCGCGTTCGCCTGCTGTCGCCACGCGGCTCGCGAGAAGCGACCATCGTTGGGCTATTGGCGGCCCAGGGAGCGGCGGCCATCGCCGGAGGCAACGTAGTTTTTGTGACCCTCTCGGCAGGCCGCGCCATGCATGGCTTCTCGGAGCAGGAGGCGAACTCGCTGGCGGTCGTGCTCGACGAGGGTGCGTCGGTCGAGCGGGTGGAACAAGCCTTGGCGGCGACGCTGCCGATTGGCTTGCGAGCACAGCGCCCGGCGTCGCGCAGCCGACTGGCGCAAGACAGCCTGTTGAGCACCGAGCAAGGTTTGTCGGCGATGAGCGCGGTGTCGCTAGTGGCCGGCGCATTCGTGGTGCTCAACACCTTCTTGATGAACCTGAGCGAGCGCCGCCGGCAGATGGCGATTTTGCGAGCGATTGGCGCCACAAGGCGACAGGTGGTGCGCATGGTGCTCGTCGAGGCGCTGGTGCTAGGTCTAGCCGGCACCGCGCTGGGGACCGCCGCAGGGGTGTTGCTTTCGATGGCGCTGACCGCCGCGGTGCAAAAGGTGATCGGGGCGCCGCTGCCCGAGTTACGGTTGACGCCGTGGCCGTTTGTGCTGGCGCTGGTGGTGGGGCCGGTGATGTCGCTGGCGGCCACCTACCTGCCGGCGCGGCAAGCGGCGTCGCGCTCGATTCTGACAGGGCTGTTGCAACTGGACGACGAATCGGCCGGCGCCGCGCGCCGCTGGCCAGCGCTATTGGGCGTGATACTGGTGGCCGTGGACGGCGCGCTGATCGTCACGGTGCTAAGCGGACGAATCAGCGCCGAGCAACTCACCACGCTGTTGCCGCTGGTCATGGGGGGGTGCCTGGTGGCGTGCGTGCTCTTGATGCCACTGGTCGTCCGGCCACTGACTCGCCTGGCCGCGTGGCTGCTGCATCCCTGGACTGGTTTGGAGGGCAAGCTCGCGCAGCGGCAATTGACTCGTCGGCCAACACGTACGGCGCTAACTTTGGGGGTGCTATTCATCGCCATCGTCGTGGCGCTGAGCATGGGACACTCGCTCATCAACAACGTGCAGGACGTGCAAGAGTGGACGCGGCGGACCATCACCAGCGATTTTCTGGTGCGCAGCGTCATGCCCGACACGGGGCTGTTGGCCGCGGCGGGCATGCCGCCCAACCTGGGAGAGTCGATGGCTCGGCTGCCGGGGGTGGCGCGCGTCGGCGCGCTCAACTTTGTGACCGTGCGGATCGGCGAAGCGCGAGCGCTATTGTTGGCGCGCGATCAATCGGTCGACGGTCCGCTGTCGCTCGACCTGGTGGCGGGCGACGAAGCCGACGTGCGCGCGCGGCTATTGGCCGGCGAGGCGGTGGTGGGCACCTTGCTCGCGCGGCGGCTGAACGTGGCGCCGGGCGACACGATCGAACTGGCGACGCGGCAAGGACCGCGAACAGTGCGCGTGGCGGCGCTCACCACCGAGTACACCGTGGGGGGCATGGCGCTCTACATGGAGCGCGCCGCGGTGAGCGAGTGGCTACCTTTGCGGGCGGTGGACGTGTTCATGGTCGTGACACGGCCGGGGCAGGCAAAGTCGCTTGGCGTCGAGCTAAAGCAATTTTGCGAGTCGCGCAATCTCATGTTGCAATCGCAGCAAGATTTTCGCGTGATGCTCGATCGGATGATGTCGGGGGTGCTCGGCTCGCTGTGGCTGTTGATGGCGCTGGTGTTTGTGGTGGCGTCGTTGGGGGTGGTCAACACGCTGACGATGAACGCCTTGGAGCAGACGCGCGAGTTTGGCGTGCTGCGGGCGATTGGGATGCAGCGCCGCCAAGCGCGCAAAATGGTGATCTCCGAGGCGTTGACCTTGTCCCTGGCCAGCGCGCTGCCGGGGGCCGTGGTGGGCATGGCGCTTGCCTGGCTGGTGAATCGAGCGGTGTACCCGCTGATGGGGCATCCGGTCGATTTTCAGATCGAATGGTGGTTTGTGGCCGCGTGTCTCGCTTCGGCGGTGGTGATCTCGCTGTTGGCGAGCCTGTTGCCGGCGCGGCGGGTGGCGGGGCTCAACGTGGTCAGCGCGCTGCAATACGAATGAGCCGAGGGGGGATTAGTCTCGCTAAATCTCGCGGGAACTACGCTTTCTGGCGGGATGGAGGCGCGGTATCATGAGTCGATTCGGCCGCTCAGATACGCCAATCGATTTGTGAATGCGCATTGATTAGCCGAATTCCATGGCGCCCCAAGGCGGAGGCGCCGCTGCAAGACGTTAGTTCTTTTTCCCTGCGGAGTCGCCTATGGCGCAAAAAGAAGAAGCTCTCGAAGTAGAAGGCATTGTTTCCCAGGCACTGGCGAACACGCGGTTTCGCGTGAAGATCGAAGGCGGACACGAGGTGATCGCGCATGTGGCGGGCAAGATGCGCAAGAATTTCATTCGCATCGTGCCCGGCGACAAGGTGCGCGTCGAGCTCTCGCCGTACGACCTGACCAAGGGTCGGATCACATTCCGCGAGCGGTAGTCAAACGCTGCTCGCGCCAGTCGATCTGTTAGCGCAAGCGATAGATTGGCGTTCGATTGAAACTCCAATGCCCCACCAACACGAGCCTGCGTACCGCGACGATTTGGCGTATATCCACGACGCTGGATTTGGCCGGTTCGCGGAAGCGGCGGCCCAGGAACTGCTCGCGCGTTTGCGCGGCGCCAAGCACGAATCGGGGCTAGTGATCGAACTCGGCTGCGGCAGCGGCATCCTCAGCGAGCGGATCGCCGCGGCGGGCTACTCTGTACTTGGCTTTGACATTTCGGCCGCGATGGTGGCCTTGGCCAAGCAACGCGTGCCGGGCGGGGAGTTTCGGCACGAGTCGTTCTTGACCGCCAAGTTGCCGCCGTGCGTGGCAGTGGCGGCCGTGGGAGAGGTGTTCAATTATCTTTTCGACAGGGGCCATACCGACGCGCGGCTGTGGAAATTCTTTGCGCGGGTCCAGCAGGCGCTGTTGCCCGGCGGTTTATTTCAGTTCGACGTGGCAGGACCTGGCCGGGCAGGACCAACCGGAAGAACTCACGCCGCCACCGAACAAGCCGACTGGGCCTGTCTGTATGCGGCCGAGGAAGATCGCAACAGGCGGCGGCTGACGCGAGAAATCACGACATTTCGGCGTGTGGGCGAGCTATACCGCCGGGACCACGAAACCCACCGATTACGGCTCTATCCGGCCGTGGAAGTCGTTCGCCAATTGAAGCTATCCGGATTTGCGACGCGTCGCTTGCCCGGCTATGCCGGACTGCCAATGCCGGCCGGTTGGAACACCTTTTTGGCGATCAAAAAAAGGGCCGTCCCCAAAAGGGGAATCCGCGACAAGTAACTGTTTGGATCGGCGCGCCATAATGCGCGTCTTTTTCGCTTTTTTGTGGCGGTAGCGCGAGTTTTTAGTAAAACTGTCTGCTCGCGTACGGGGTATTACCGTCGCCTACCAACGGGGGGTTTTTGCGACCCACCCCAGCCCCCCCCGGCCGGCTTGTCGACGCCGGCTGACATATTCTCGTTTTGAAGAGGAGACTCGTAGTGAAAAAGTGCCTTCTGTCGGCGCTCGCCGTTTGTCTGTTGGCCGGATCGGCCGCGCGCTCGTTTGCGCAAGACGACGCCGAAGCGGAAATGAAGCCGCTGTTTGTGGCTTCGCTCAGGAACTATCAAGAACTGCTCGACGACCTCGACTTTGTCGGCAAGGTGTCGGGCAACGACGAGATGGGCAAAGGGATCGAAGGTCTGATCCAGCTCGTCACGCAGGGTCAGGGTTTGGTCAGCTTGGACAAGTCCAAGCCGTGGGGCTTTGCAGTGAACACCGATGGCGTCTCGTTCCAGATCATCGGCTTTTTGCCGATCAGCGATTTGGAGAAGTTCATGGGCGCGATTTCGGGTGTCGCCGGCGAGCCCGAGAAGGATGAAAACGGCGTCTGGCACGTGGAACTGCAGGGCCAGTCGCTCGCGATGAAGCAGCACAAGGAATGGACGTTCGCCAGCATGGGCGCCGAGTTCCTGGAGAACCTGCCCGACGATCCCACCAAGTACCTCTCCGGCCTGAACGACAACTACGACGGCGCGGTGCGGATCTACATACAGAACATTCCGGAGATCTTCCGCCAATTGGCGATCGAGCAACTCAAAATTGGCTTGGAGCAAGGCTTGACCGGCGAGGGTGGGATGCAGATCCCCGGTCTCGACAATTTGCCGGGTGGTGGCCAACTGCCGGGTGCCGACTCGCTGCCGAAATTGGATGAGGACCAGCAAAAGCTGGCGGCCGCGATCGCCCGCGAGCAACTCGATGCGATGGCCGCGATGCTCGATGAAGTGGAGCAGGTCACGTTTGGCGTGACGATCGACCGCGAGAAGGGGATGACGCTGGGCGACTTGACGGTTTCGGCGATCAGTGGCTCGGAGGCCGCCGCCGATATGGCCAAGATGAGCGACGGCAAGTCGCGCTTCGCCGGCTTCAAGAATGTGGACGAGGCCGCGCTGAAGGGGGTAGTCTCGCTGAATCTGACCGAGAACGACATCACCCAGATGAAGGACCTGTTGGCCACGGTGCAGGAAGAGTTGAATGTCCGGGTCGACAACTTCAACCTGGGCGATGAGCACATCAAGGATCTGCTCAAGGGCTTTGTCGAAAAGCTGATGGACATCAACCGCAAGACGGCGGAGAGCGGCAAAACCGATCTGGGCTTCGCGCTCAAGGGCAAGGGCCCGTTCACGCTGCTGCTCGGCAGCTACGTCAGCGACGACTCGGCGGCCACCAAGTTGCTGGACGAACTGGTGGACACTGTTGAAAACGAAGCCGGCTTTTACGGCATCGAGAAGAACGTGGTCGAGCACAAGGGGGTGAAGTTCAGCCGCGTGTTGCTGCCGATCCCGCCGGGAGACGAAGGTGACGCGCTCTCCGGGTTGTTTGGCTACGATCTGGAGTTGGTGATCGGCATCGGTCCCAAGAGCGTTTATGTGGGTCTGGGCACAAACAGCCTGGACGGCCTGAAGAAGGCGATCGACGACTCCGAGGAGTCGGCCAGCGAAGCCGTGTCGCCGGTGGAAATCGTCGCCAAACTGGCGCCGCTGGTGAAGGTGGCCGCCGAAGGCCAGAAGGACAACCCCAACGCCGCCCTGTTGGCTCAGGCGCTCGACGGGTCGAAGGACACCTTGACCATCACGATGAAGCCCGCCCCGAATGGGATGAATATTCATTTCGAGGGGGAGGAAGGCGTGCTCAAGTTGATCGGCACGATGATCGCTCAGATGGGTCCCGCCCTGCCGCAACTCTAAAGAGCGAACGGAGCGCGACCCAATCAGGTTGCGCGCTTCGGAAATGTAGTGAACGCCCAGCGGCGTCGGTCGAACCTGTTCGGCCGGCGCCGCTTTTTCTTTACGGCGCGCTGGCTAGAGTTGGCGGCACTCGTGAACCCGGCAAAAGACCAGTATGCTTGGCGGCATGACACGCCCCGCCAAAGCGAACGCGCCGCCGCCAATCGAAACCTTGCCAGCCGTGCTCGGCTTCTTCTCGGCGCTGACCATCGTGGTGGGGGAGGTGATTGGCTCGGGGGTGTTTTTCAAGCCGCGGATCATCGCCCAGGACACGGGGGGCTATGTCGGGTTGATCCTGTCGTTGTGGGTGGTGTGCGGGCTTATCAATTTGTGCGGCGCGCTGGCGCAAGCGGAACTGGCCGGCATGTTTCCGCACGCGGGGGGCGTCTACATCTTTCTGCGCGAAGCCTATGGCCGCATGTGGGGATTCTTGTGGTGCTGGGGTGAGTTCTGGGTGATGCGCAGCGGCGCCATCGCGGCGCTGGCCACGGCGCTGGGCATCACGCTGGTGCAACTGTTGCAGGACGTGGGCTGGCTGGCGGCCGATGCCGACGCCCCGACCATGAGAAAGCTGGTGGCGATCGGCGCCATTGCGGGGCTTGCCGTAGTGAACGCGATTGGCACGCGGTGGGGAGGCGCGGTGCAGAACGTGACCACGGTGATCAAGGCGAGCTTTTTGGTGTTTCTGGCGGTGCTGCCATTCATGGCGGCCCGCGAACATTCTCTAGCCGGAGAACCACTGTGGCCGCCCGAATTGAAGATGAGCCTGCTGACCGGAATCGGCAGCGCGCTGGCCGGCATCATGTGGGCCTACGACGGCTGGGGACAGGTGACAGTGATCGCCGAGGAGATTCGCAACCCGCAGCGCAACGTGCCGCTGGCGCTGGGGGGCGGCGTGCTGCTATTGATCGTGCTCTACACCGGGGCGAATCTGGGCTACCACCTGACATTGCCCAGCTCGCAAATCGCCGCCGCCGAGGTGCCGGCGGTCGCGGTGACGCAGGCGCTGCTGGGCCAGTTTGGCGCGCGATTGGTGTTGTCGATGATTCTGGTGTCGGTCTTTGGAGCGCTCAATTCCAACGTGCTGGTCGGCCCGCGGGTGCTGTTCGCGGTGGCGCGCGATCACGAGTTCTTGCGTTGGTGGCGGCGCATCAGCCGGCGCGGCACTCCGGCCGTGGCGATCGCCACGCTTTCGGCGTGGTCGATTGTGTTGATCCTGGCGGGGGACGCGCAAAGGTTGGTGACTGGCGTCGCGGGCAAGCCATTGTTCGACGTGCTGACCGAGTACGCCATTTTTGGCGGCTCGCTGTTCTACTTCGCCGCGGTGGCGGCGGTGTACGTCATGCGTTGGCGGCGCCCCGACGCGCCGCGCCCCTATTGCTGCTGGGGCTACCCGATCGTGCCAGCGATCTTTCTGGCGTTCTATGTGTTCTTTTTGGCGAGCATGGTGGCGGCCTCGCCGTGGCAATGCCTCAGCGGGCTCACGCTGATCGCGCTGGGGCTAGGCGTTTACTTGTTGCTTGGCGCCAAATCGCAGAGTCGCTAGCTGGCGGCGCAGGTTCAGGCGCGTTCCCAGCAATCGCCACCAAAGCGTTCTCTGAGCACTTGGCGATAAACCGCTTCAATCCGCGCGGCCCAGGCTTGAAAGCCATGCCGCGCCAGCACATGGCGGCGCGCGGCTGGCCCTTTTTTGGCTTTCCAATCGAGGCAGACCGCTTCGAGCAATAGCTCGGCCAGTAGCTCGTGATCGTCCACTGGCGCCAAGCCGCCGACCTCGCGAGTGATGATTTCGGCCAGTCCGCCCGCGTCGGTGGCGACGACCGGTGTGGCGGCCGCCATCGCCTCGAGCGCGACCAAGCCCAACGGCTCTCCGCGCGACGGCATGGCGACGACATCCGCCAGGTGGTAGAGCGCGGCGCAAGACGCGCGATCGAGATCGCCAAGGAAGTGAACGCGTTTGAGTCGCAACCGCTGTGCTTGCGCCTCTAGCTCCGCGCGCTGGACGCCATCCCCCGCGATGACCGTGTGAATGCGCGCGGGATCCATCTCGTAGATGGCGGCTGCGTTGAGCAGCGTATCGACTCCCTTGAACGGCACTAATTTGCCGGCAAACAGCACCAGATGGCGGCAATCGGCTGGCAGGCCAAAGCGCCGCAGCGCCTCGGCCCGTTCGAGCGGCGCTTCGAGATAGGGCCGAGTGTCGATGGCGCTATACACCGTTTCGACCCGGTCGGCGGCCAGTTCAAACGTTTCCAACACCTGCCTGCGAATGAACTCGCTGGCCGCCATGATCCGGCCGGCGTTCTCGGCAGCCTGTTCGGCCAGCGCGCGGCAACGCGGCTCGTCGCGATAGCCCATCAGATCGGTGCCTTGCGCCGTGAGGACATATGGCACGCCCGTCTCAAGCGCCAAGTGTCCCTGAATCCAGATATGTTGGCCGTGGATGATATGTGGATTGAAGCGGTCAACCACCAAGTCGAGTCGATGCCGCAACGCATCGCGATAGGCGGAAAGCTGGCCATCGGTCAGATCGCGAAAATTGACGCTACTCTCCGGATGCGCGGTGAAGCAAGGAAAGTCGAACGGCAGATCGGCGCGCGCGTCGCCGGCTCGGCAGGTGACCCGTTCGACATGAAACGGTTGCTCGGCGCGCTCCTGACGGTCGACGATCAAACACTCGACTTCGTGCCCTGCCTCGACCAGCGCGGTGGCCAGGTCATGCGTGTAGGTGCCCGTCCCTGATCCGCGCAACGGGAAATGGTTCATCAACAAGACACGCATGGAGTAGGGTCACGCTCGCTCTTGATTGGTCGAGAAGAATGAACTCAAACATCGCCTTGCGAGGAGGCCTGAACTGGCGGTAATCAATTACCTGATGCGTTGTTGGCGCGTATGCGAGGCAAGAAACGCAGTGCATTATGCTTCTCGGATTCATCCGCTCGATCTGACTTCAGGTACTGCGTTACATAATCGATGGCTGCACCGTCATTGGTCAACTCAACTGCGTGCAGCAGTGCGTTCCAAGCCCGAATCCTTTCATTATAGTCGTTCAGCGCGAAAATCTTTTCACTTGAAAACCCGGCGCTCCGGATACTGGCCTGCCGGTGAATCTCAACTAACCGGGGCAAGATGGACTTCAAGCGTGAAATACTTGTGGGATCTCCATATAGCACATAGGAGTCGTGATATAGCATTGCTCGAAGCAGCAATGCACTACGAATGCTTTCGTACGCGATCGGCGCCAATACGATCCCGATACCAGTGAGCACGAGGATTACAATCGCCACTCGGCGCCTGGCAGGGTGTCGCCATTGAACCTTGAGCTGCGCAGGAAGCAGGGACGTGAGCATGCTCAATTGGCCTCGCCGCTAACTGCTAGGGAAGGAGGAGGTTCTTCAATTCGTATTGTACCGGCAGTCGCAGCAACACGGTGGGCGTTTCGTAGACAAACTCCTTGCCCGCGAGGCCGTCGGCCAGATCGAACAGGTACGCCATGCCGACTTCGTTTTCGGATTGACTGGTGGTTTCCATGCCGGCCGGTTTGATTTGTTTGCCATCGGCGGTTTGCAGATAGGCCTCGTTATTGAAGACCCAGCCGCGAAACGACTCCAAGGCGCCGGCCGCTTCGTCGTAGCGCACTCTCATCCGCACTTCCCAAATGGCGTTGTTTTTGCGGGCCTGTTCCACGATCACCAAGGCGCCGCCGCGGCGCTGTTCGGCGTTCTTGGCGGATGCCGGATCGGCGAAGCGAAAGGACTCGACGCCGCCGGGCACAAGCACCGTTAGCTCCCCTTTGATCGAGGCGATCTGTTCCACGGAGCGCGGCGGCGGCGCGAGCGGCACAATCAGTTCGCTGGCCATGACGCCGGGGTTGATCTCGGATTCGAACTGGGCCTCTTGCACCGCCACTGGGACTACGTTGCCGCGGCCATCCACCGCGGTAAACGTTTCCATTGGCTGCAGTAGCGCGATAGGCCGCAGTCGCGGCTCCCATTGAACTTCCAACGTCAGTTGCAGGCTGTGCTTGGTGGGATTGCGCAGGTCGCGTTCGGCCACAAAGCGCGTCGCCTGCACGCGAAACGCGCCGTCGATCGCCGTCGCGCTGCCGGGTTCGCCAGTATCCTCGGCTCGCTTGACCAGCGCAATAGCCTGCTGATCGCCAAACGGGTAAATGGCCATCTCGGCCTTGTCGAGAATCGTCTGCATCGCTTGCCAGAACGGCTGGTTTTTGATGGCAAGTTCAATCTCGAAGTCGTCGGCTTCCTGGCCGAACTGCTCGCGATAATCGACCACCTGATTGCCCGTCTGGTCCAATAGCTCGTCGATGATCTCGGAGAGGAGGAACTTGCCCTCCAGTGTCACTTGGGTGGCCTTGGTGAACGCCTCGTCGCGTGTGCGCTGCAGAGCCACGCGAATCCGCGCCAGTCGCTCGCGAGTTTCGGCGCTGGCGCGCGGCGATGGCTCGGGCAACAGCGGCAAGATCTTGGGGCCCAGCTCCAGCAGACCTTTCTCCGCCGCGTCGCGATCGGCGACGGCCGGTTGATCGAGCCGGGCCACAAGCCGGCGAACCGATTGTTGAAGCTCGGCATCCGGCGCCGCCGCGAGCGCGAAG
>JAIBBY010000048.1 GCA_019694455.1 Pirellulales bacterium | reverse complement strand
TCAAAGTCATTCCCAACGCGGAAGGGAATCGACTCACCCCCAGCGTGGTGGCGTTCACCGACAAGGGCGAGGTCCTGGTCGGCGAGCCTGCCCGTCGGCAGGCGGTCACCAATCCCAAGCGCACGGTCTACTCGATCAAGCGCTTCATGGGACGGCGGCACGAGGAGGTGCAGTCGGAAGAGAAGATGGTTCCCTACGAGGTGGTGGGGGGCGCGTCGGACTATGTCAAGGTGAAGGCCGGCGACAAGACGATGACGCCGCCAGAAATTTCGGCCTATGTGCTGCGCAAGTTGAAGGAAGCGGCCGAGTCGTATCTGGGCCACAAAGTCAAGAAGGCGGTCATCACGGTGCCCGCCTACTTCAACGACTCGCAGCGCCAGGCCACCAAGGACGCTGGTGAGATCGCCGGCTTGGAAGTTGCGCGGATCATCAACGAGCCGACGGCGGCCGCGCTGGCGTATGGTCTCGAAAAGAAGGAGCACGAAAAGATCGTGGTCTTCGATCTCGGCGGCGGCACGTTCGACGTCTCCGTGCTCGAAGTGGCCGATGGCGTGTTCCGCGTGGTCAGCACCAACGGCGACACTCATCTCGGCGGCGACGACTTCGACGAAGTGCTCATCCACTACGTCGCCGACGAGTTCAAGAAAGAACACGGCATCGACCTGCGCAAGGACACGATGGCCCTGCAGCGCCTGCAAGAGGCCTGCGAAAAGGCCAAGAAGGAGTTGAGCTCCGTCGCGCAGACCGATATCAACCTGCCGTTTATCACGGCCGACGCCTCCGGGCCCAAGCATTTGCAGATGATGATCACCCGCTCCAAGTTCGAGCAGTTGGTCGATCCGCTCGTCGAGCGTTGCCGCGGTCCCGTGCTGCGCGCTTTGGACGACGCCAAGTTCAAGCCGGGCGACATCGACGAGGTGGTGTTGGTCGGCGGTTCGACCCGCATTCCCAAGGTGCAGGAACTGGTCAAGAAGGTCTTTGGCAAGGACCCGCACAAGGGGGTCAATCCCGACGAAGTCGTCGCCATTGGCGCGGCCATTCAAGGCGGCGTGTTGGCGGGCGAGGTCAAAGACGTGTTGTTGCTCGATGTGACTCCCTTGTCGCTGGGCATCGAAACCCTGGGCGGCATTTTCACTAAGCTCGTCGAGCGCAACACCACCATTCCCACCGAGCGGAAGCAAACCTTTAGCACGGCGGACGACAACCAACAGGCGGTCACCATTCGCGTCTTTCAAGGAGAGCGCGAGATGGCTGCCGACAACCGGTTGCTCGGCCAGTTCAACCTGGAAGGCATTCCGCCGGCGCCGCGCGGCATGCCGCAAATCGAGGTCAAGTTCGACATCGACGCCAACGGCATCTTGAACGTCGCGGCCAAAGAGCTGGGCACCGGCAAGGAGCAGACGGTGCGCATCGAGCAGTCGAGCGGACTGAACGACGCTGAGATCGACAGGATGCGCAAGGACGCCGACTCGCATGCCGCCGACGACAAGCGCAAGCGCGAGCTGGCGGAGATGCGCAACCAGGCCGACGCCATCTGCTTCCAAACCGAAAAGCTGATCAAGGAGCAAGACGCCAAGCTCGGCGAAGCCGACAAGAAGGCCGTGCACGACGCGATCGAGCGCGTTCGCGAGGCCGCCAAGGGTGAGGATGCCGAGGCGATCAAGTCCAGGGTCAGCGAACTTGAACAAGCGTCGCACGCGCTGAGTCGCTCGCTCTATGAGGGCGCCAAGGGGGCCGAGCAGGCCGCCGCTGGCGCGCCAGGGGGCGACGGCGGCGCCGGTCGCGGGTCGGATGGCGGCGACGACGAGGCCATCGACGCGGAGTTCGAGGTGAAGAAATGATCTCGCTTCCCTCGGCCAGATGGACGAGGGGGCCCGCAAATTGAACCTCGCCGCGGCCCGTGGGATCAAACCCTCGGGCCGCGGTCGTTATGACGACCAGCAAATCGATCAACCAGCCAATCCACATCGCAATCGGAACTGTTCGAGCGGCGCGCCGCTTTGAATGGCTCGCCGCACGTTCGACCGGAAGGAGCAGCACATGGCATTTCGCATGGACAAACTCACCATCAAGGCGCAAGAGGCGGTGCAGGGCGCTCAAGAAGCGGCCGCAGGCCACGGCAATCCGCAGATCGATCCCTTGCACCTGTTGGCCAGCCTGTTGAATGAAGACCAAGGGGTCGTCCGGCCGCTTGTCGACAAGATCGGCGCCAATCGCCAGCAACTCCAGCGCACGGTGGATGGCGAGTTGAATCATCTGCCTAAGATCTCCGGCGGCGCCCCGCCGCAGGGATCGGAAGGGCTGATGAAGGTCTTGGAAGCCGCGCAGCGCGAAGCCGACGCGATGAAGGACGACTATGTGTCGACCGAGCACCTGCTGCTGGCGCTGGCCAAGGTCGACTCCAAGGCCAAGAACATCCTCAAGCTCAACGCCATTGGCGAAAAAGAAATCTTGGAAGCCATGCGCGGGCTGCGCGGCAACAACCGCGTCAGCGATCAAAACCCGGAAGAAAAGTTCCAGGCGCTGGAGAAGTACGGCATCGATCTGGTGAAGCGGGCCAATCAAGGCAAGCTCGACCCGGTGATCGGTCGCGATCAGGAAATCCGCCGCGTGATTCAAGTCCTCTCGCGGCGCACCAAGAACAACCCGGTGCTCATTGGCGAGCCCGGCGTCGGCAAGACCGCCATTGTCGAGGGGTTGGCGCTGCGCATCATTCAGGGCGATGTGCCGCAAAGCCTCAAAAACAAGCGCGTCATCGCGCTCGACATGGGCGCGCTGGTCGCCGGCACCAAATTCCGCGGCGAGTTCGAAGAACGCCTCAAGGCCGTGCTGCGCGAAGTGGAGGGCTCGGGGGGCGAAGTGGTCTTGTTCATCGACGAGCTGCACACCGTCGTCGGCGCCGGCAAGGCGGAGGGGGGCAGCGACGCGGCCAACCTGCTCAAGCCGGCGCTGGCGCGTGGCGATCTGCGCTGTATCGGCGCCACCACGCTCGACGAGTATCGCAAGTACATCGAAAAAGACCCCGCGCTCGAACGCCGCTTTCAACCGGTCTACGTGGGCGAGCCGTCGGTCGACGACACCATCGCCATCCTGCGCGGGCTCAAAGCCCGCTACGAGGCGCATCACAACGTCAAGATCAAAGACTCGGCGCTGGTCGCCGCGGCCAAGCTGGCCGACCGCTACATCACCGATCGCTTCCTGCCCGACAAGGCCATCGACCTGGTCGACGAGGCCACCAGCCGCATCGCGATGGAGTTGGAAAGCGTGCCCACCGAGATCGACCAGGTGCAGCGCCGGCTCACCCAATTGGAGCTGGCCCACCGCCAGCTCGCCGAGGAGACCGAAGAGCACGCGCAAGACCGCCGCGTGGAAATCGAAGACGAGATGGCCGACTTGCGCAAGCAACTCGCCAACCTGCGCGAGCAGTGGGAGTCGGAAAAGCACGGCCTGGGCGACGTGCAGCAGGTGCGCCGCCGCATGCAGGAAATTGAGCGCGAGTACGACCAACTGAGCGCCGCCATCAAGGAGAAGCAAACCACCTTCCAGCGGATCGGCGAGGACGAGTATCAACGCCTCTATGAGCTCGACAACGAAAAGCGCCAGCTCGAAAAGCAGATTGAGCAGGCCGCGCCGGTCGCCGAGCCTAAGGAGGGCCGCCGCCTCCTGCGTCAGGAAGTCGGTCCCGAGGAAATCGCCGAAGTGGTCAGCGCTTGGACCGGTATCCCCGTCACGCGCATGATGGAGACCGAGCGCGCCAAGCTGCTCGTGCTCGAAGAGCGCATCCATCAGCGCATGATCAATCAAGACGAAGCGGTTGAGGCCGTGTCGAACGCGGTGCGCCGCAGTCGCTCGGGCTTGCAAGATCCCAACCGGCCGATCGGCTCGTTCATCTTTCTCGGTCCCACCGGCGTCGGCAAAACCGAGTTGTGCAAGGCCCTGGCCGAGGTCATGTTCGACGACGAGAACGCCATGGTCCGGCTCGACATGAGCGAGTTCATGGAAAAGCACACCGTCAGCCGGCTTATCGGCGCCCCGCCGGGCTACGTGGGCTACGAAGAGGGAGGCCGGCTCACCGAGGCGGTCCGCCGCCGTCCGTACTGCGTCATCTTGCTCGACGAGATCGAGAAGGCGCACCGCGACGTGTTCAACGTGTTGTTGCAGGTGCTCGACGACGGTCGGCTGACCGACAGCCAAGGCCATACCGTGGACTTCACCAACACGATCGTGGTGATGACCTCGAACATCGGCAGCCAGGCGATACAAGAAATCTCGCGCGAAGGAGGGAGCGAAGCGCAGATTCGCTCCGCGGTGCAAGAATCGCTGCAAGCGCACTTTCTGCCCGAGTTTCTCAATCGCGTCGACGAGGTGATCGTCTTCCACCCGCTCAAACGCGACCAGATTCGCCAGATTGTGCTGTTGCAGCTCAAACGGCTGCAAAAGCTGCTCGGCCAGTCGGAGATCGAGCTCGAGTTCACCGACGCCGCCGTCACCGAGATTGCCAATCGCGGCTACGACCCGACCTACGGCGCTCGTCCGCTCAAGCGGGTGATCCAGCAGCAGGTGCAAAACCCGCTGGCGACCGAGATGTTGCGCGGCGAAATTGGCGAAGGGACCGGCGTGCGGCTTGACTATCGCGACGACGAGTTCGTCTTCGAGCCGTTCGCCGCGAAGAAAGCAGCGCCCGCGCGCTGACAAAACGGAGAGCCGTGGCCAACCAGGACCACGGCTCTTGGCATCACCATCTCGCCGCCGGGAATGCGGGCTGGCTAGCGTCCGTAATTGCCGAGAATCTTCGATCCCGCGCTGCGTACGCCGCCGGAGCTATAGCCACTGCCACCGCCTCGATAGTAACTGCGATAGCCGCCCATCGATCCACTGGTGGCCGGCTCCGCGGATAGTGTCGGCGCATACGAGTAGCTGCGATATGCTCGACGCGGCGCCTGTGCCACGCCGGGCGCTGCGCTGGGAGCGGGAGCTGGCGCCGGCGCGACGGGCGCCGCTGCAACGGCGACCGGCGGGCAGCACGGAGCGTAGCAATAGCAGCCGCGGCCACGCGCAAAAGCCGCTTCACCAAAGATCGTCAAGCAGCCCGCAACCAATAATGGAATCAACGTCTTGGACATGATCTTTCTCCTGCATGAATCCGCCCCCGCAGCAAAGGCAGGCGCGGCGGCGGGACAATGGAAACGAGGGCAATCGAAACTGCTGCGCGCAACGCTCGATCAGTTGAATCAGCAATCGTCGCGCCAAAGCCGCCGACACGTGGGGCTCGGCGCGCAGAGCGAGCGCACCTCGGGCCACATCAAGGCTGGATGCGCACGTGCCTGACTTGCAGAGTGGCGAGCTCGGAAAAAAGCGGCTTGAATGCCGCTAACGCTGCCTGGCTGCGGGCCCCGCTAGCCTGCGTATCGATGACCAGCTTGCTGTGCGCAGCCGACCAGACCAATCTCTGATCTTGATCCATCGCGCCAGCAGGCTGCTGCGGCGTTGCCGGCGTCGTGCCATGCTCACAGCAATCCGCGCGGCAAGAACACAGCTCCTCTTGACGGCAACAAGCTGGGAGCGAACGCGTTCGTGATCTTTCGACGGCCGAATCAGCCAGGCGACATGCCGAGCCAACTTGTGAGAGCGGCGCCGCCACCATGCACAGCGCGAACATGGTCGTGAGCGGGCGTCGCAGGTGGCGGGATCGCCAAGCCATAACGCCTGCATTATATGCCAGGCAGGCTGCGCCGATCCAATTTCAGCCGTTTCTTTAAGCGCCGCCCCTTGGCCGCGCTGGCTCAACCTCAGACGGTTGCTTATTCTCCGCCGTTGGCCGCTGTCGACCAATACCCATCCACCACATGGCTGGCAAAGCGTAAATCGCCCCTCCGCAGACGCTGCTGCCAAATCTGTTCAAGCTGCGCCACCCCATCGATCTGATACGTTTCCCGCAAGGCGCGGTCGTAGCCGTGGTCGATCGCCAGCTCGATAAACCGTACAAATTGCGCCGGGGTTCCGCGCCCCACCAGAAAACTGACTAGCGCGCCACTCTGCCCATAGAACACGCCCATCCGCGCTGGTCGCGGGTAACTGGCCAAGCTCAATAGATCAACCACGCGAAATGTCGTCCGCGAGCGCAGCCCCTGCCGCAGATCGGCCGCATGCAAAGATTGCTTTTCGGGCATATCGGCTAGCACGGCCATCCCTTCGTCTGCCCAGGCGGGTATACGGCCGCGATCAATCCGCTCGGCGATAACGACGTGTGTCATCTCGTGCGCGAGCGCGCTCTGCATGTCTCGCCCCAGGTCGCCGCGCAGATCAATTCGTCGCCGGGCGACTCTGCCCGATTCCATTTCGATCAGCGCCGAGCCCGCGGTTTGCGCCGCGCCGGCGCCAACCGCCTGCAAATAGGAATCTCGGTTCGGGAAAACGATCACCTCGCAGCGAGATCGCCAGGCTTTCGGTGATTCATCGGCTAGCCAAAGCGAAAACAAATGTTGACGCAGCGCTTCGCAGCGCGCCGCGAGTCGCCCCGCGTCCTCCTTGCCAGTTAGGCAGTAAACGCGAAAGTTGGCCGTCTCGTCCCAATGCCAAGCGCCAGTGCGCTGCCTGGCAATCGACGCCGGTTCGGCAGAAAGCCGGGCGCTATTGTTGAACAGTAGCGCGGCAACTGCCAGCGCGTGGAGCATGCGCGACATCTGAAAGGGTTCCGGCGCGAAACGATGGGGCAAATCGGCGAGCTTCAGTCAGTGAGCCGTGGGCTGGCTTAAGCAAGCCAGATGCCTTGCCGGACGAAACAAGCACGCGCCAAACCACCACCCCTTGCGTTACTGCTTTAGCCTCTTCGAGTTAAGACTATTTCCCCAAGTCGGTCGCCGACAATCGCCGATATCGCGATTGCCGCATCTTATTGCAAACGTGCCGCTTTGACGCGCAGTGCTCAAGACAATTCATGGCAGCGCCGGCGCTTCGCGCCACATGCGCCATCACTTGCTGACCGCGTCAGACGTTGGCCGAACCGACCATTCGAGAATCTGGCCAGCTCGCTCCTCGTCAAAGTAGCCGTCGGCCAACAGTCGCGCGCCGTCACGAGCGAAGAAGACCTTGCGCAAGATCAGTCGCGACGGCAGGGGTATGGAGATGAGTTGGCGGCCGGAAATCAAATCCCACAGTTCTATCTGGCTCGGCGCCGCGACGCCGATCGCCAGCGTGCGGCTATCGGGCGAAATGGCCAGAGACTTGACTTCCCCCTCGGGCACAATACGCCATTGCGCCGTGCCGGTGGCGGCATCGAGCACCTCGACGCGCGTCTGATCGTCGCTGCAGACGTACTTTCCGTCGGGCGAAGTCGCCAATTGATGATGCGCCCCGGCCAGTCGCCAAAGCGCTCGTGACGCCGCGTGATCCCAGCGGCACAAGCCATGGGCGGTCGCGATCGCCAGCGAACCATCCGGCAAGAAAGCCAGGTCCCACACGGTGACGCCAAGCGGTAATTCTTGGTGCGGTTTTCCTGTGGCGGCATCCAGCATCACCACAGTCTGTTGATCCTTGAGTCCGGCCAACTGCGACCCATCGGGCGACCAGGCCAGCTCCCCTCGGCCATCGTTGTCGGCCGATTGATACTTCCATATCGGCGACAGTGGATCGAGCCACCACACTTCAATCCGACCAAAACAGGTCGTCAGGGCAAGTCGCCGCCGGTCGGCGGAAAGCTCACTGTCGTCGATCGAATCGGTGATCAGCCGCCCGGCATGAGTGGCCGTGGGCGTTGCGCCAGCCCAGTGACAAATATTCCCTTCGATATCGCAAGAAATGATCCCGTCGCCGCTGCCTGTATCGGCCAGACCACGATAGGCGACTGCCCCGCGCGGAAACTGACGCTTTGCAGCATTATGGCTGTCCCAAACGCGCACCTGACCATCGGCGCCGGCGCTCGCCAGCCGCGCGCCATCGGGCGACCAGGCCACCGACCAGACTCGCCCCGAGTGTCCCACCATGGTCCGCGCAATCTGCCACGTTTCGGGCGACCAGAGCCGAATGGCGCCATCCATGCCCGATGAGGCCAGCATCGAATCGCTTGGGCTAAACGCTAGCGATTGAATCCATCCCATGTGCGCATCGGTGATCGCGTTCCGCAGCCGGAATTGGTCGCCGTCGAGCGAGTAGATCTCGATATCCTCATGCCGTCCCCCCGCGGCGAAGATCGCAGGTCGGCGTGCCGCGGCGAGCGCGAAGAACTGCTCACTCTCGCGCCAATGGCCTGGCCGATGACTCCCGTCGACCGTGTTCCAGACAAACAGTTGACCAAATTCGCTGGCCGCTACGAGGCGTCCGCCATCGGCAGCGAATCGCAGCGCGCGAATCACAAATTGCCCTGTCGCCAGTTCATCGGCCGATTTTCCGAGTTCAAGCTCTTTGACCAGCGTGCCATCGGCCGCGTCCCAAACGCGCACGACCGGCTCTCGGCCGCTGGTCGCGAGCAGTTGGCCGTCCGGCGAAAACACCACGCACAGCACGTCGTCGGTCGAGGCGTCGATCTGGCGTAGCGGCGTGCCATCGCGCCAGTTCCAGAGTCGCACGCTGTCATCTTCGCTGCCGCTGGCCAGTAGTTCTCCCTGCGGCGAGAAGTCGACGCATGTCGCTTCCGTCGTATGCCCGCGCAGCACATGCCGCGCGCCGCCGCTGGCCGCGTCCCAGATCCGCACCGTGCCGTCCTTGCCCGCCGACGCCAGCGCCGCGCCATCGGGCGAGTAAGCGACCGAAAAGACGTCTCCCACGTGCCCCAGCAAGGTGAGCGCCTGTTGGTCGCAGCGCGCCAGCAGATAGTGCCAACTGAACTCGCGCAGGTCTTGTTGCCCCGGCGCTGGCGCGCAGGCCGCCAGCAACTCGCGCGTTTGCGGCACGTGGTCGCGCCGCAGCGCATCTTGCGCAAGCTGTACGTTGGCCGAATACAACAACCGTCGGCTGGCCTCGGCTTCGTGGTCCGCGCGCACCACCTCGGCGCTCAGCCGCGCGTTGTAGAGCGACACGACCACCATCAGCGCCACCAGCGCGCACGCGCCAATGGCCAGCGCGGTGATGGCCAACGGCCGCCGCCGCGACCACTTCCAGAATCTTTCGATCGCCGTCGACGGCCGAGCCAATACCGGCTCCCCCGCCAGAAACCGATCCAGGTCGGCCACCAATTGCTGCGCCGTCTGGTAGCGCTGCGCGGGACGTTTGGCCAGGCACTTCAGACAGATCGCCTCCAGGTCGCGCGGTATCTCGCCCCGCAGGCCGCGCGGGGGCGCTGCCTCGTCGTCCAGCACGCGGCGCAAAATCTCGACCGGACTGTCGCCGCGAAAGGGAGGCTGCCCCGCGAGCATCTCGTACAGCACCGCCCCCAAGCCATACACGTCGGTTCGCGAATCAAACTCGCGCACCCGTCCGGCCGCTTGTTCCGGCGCCATATAGGCGGGCGTGCCAATGGTGGCGCCGGTGCGCGTCTCGTCGTCCCCCAATTCGGCGATCAGCTTGGCCATGCCAAAGTCGGTCAGCTTCGGCACAAGCTCCTGTTCGGCGGCGCCGTTCGCCTTGGAAGTCGCCTGCGTGAGCAGCACATTGGCCGGCTTGATGTCGCGATGCAGCACCCCGCGGCCGTGCGCGTGCTGCACGGCGTCGCTCAACTGGCGGGCTAGCAACGCCGCCTGTCGCGCCGGAACGGGGCCGGGCCGCGAGCGCAACCACTCGGCCAAGGTCGTGCCGGGGCAATATTCAACCGCGATGTAGCACAACAGCCCTTCTTGCCCCGTCTCCAGCACCGACACCACATGCGGGTGATTGAGCCGCGCGGCGGCCTCGGCCTCGCGCAAAAAGCGGCCCCGCGCATCGTCGCTGGCCAGCGTTTCGAGCCGCGGAATCTTCACGGCCACGCGGCGGCCCAGTCGCGGATCGCGGGCTAAATAGACCAGTCCCACCCCGCCGGCGCCGAGCAAGCGAATAATTTCGAATCGACCCAGCGAAGCCGGCATGCTGATGCCGGTCAGCAGCACGGCGTCGCTCTTCTCAAAACCGCGCGGCGAGGGGGCGTCGTCCACGGCGGGCATGTCGCGCACGCGGTGGATCAGATCGAGGCAGCGTTTGGCGCTTTCCCAGCGGTCGCGCAGCGCCGGATCGTGGTCGAGCGGGGTCAGGTCGAGTTCGCCGGTCCTTTCGTCAGCCAACAACTCGTCGTAGCGGGTCACCAGATCGGCCAGCAGCGCGTCGTCGTCTGGCAAATCCGCGCCCGGGTCGCCGTTCATCCGCGCAAGCTCCGCGGATCGAGCACCACGCGCAGTTCTTCAAAGGCGCGAAAGAATCGCTTCCGCGCCGCCTCGGCCGTGCAGCCTTGCGCTACGCCAATTTCGGCGAACGACGCGCGCCCCCAAATGCGCATGGTCAGCGTGTCGCGCACAGTCGCGGGCAAGCTGTTGATCGCCTCCTGCAGCCGGCGCCATTCTTCCTGGACAACCAGGTTGGTGCGTGGCGTGGCCGAGTCGCTCGGCAGGCGCCCCAGCGCGCTCGCTGCGGCGCCACCGTTGACCTCGCACCTGGTGCTCCGCTTTTGCGTGCCGCGGTGACGGCGGACGGCGTTGGCCAGGCGATGGGCAAAGATGGTCGACAACCAGGCGTGCAGTTCGCGTTCAGTGTGCCCGCCAAAGCGGCGAAAGCTGCGCTGCGCTTCGACAAAGGTGTCTTGCACCATGTCGGAGGCGCCCAGTTTGACCCGCAAGTCGTCGTCAAGATTCTCCTGGGCCAACACCAACAGCCACGGTCGCGTCGCTTCGAGCAATTGCCCCAAGGCCGCCGGCGAGCCGTCGCGGGCTTGCGACAGGCAAGCGGTGAAATACGACCGCTCCGCCGACCGTGCCGCGGCGCGCGCAGTGCCGTTGGCAGACGTGTGAGTGCCTGGCTGCATAAATGCGGCCCCTGCCTGCTGGGCAATAGACAAGAATCCCCCCTCGGCGCCATGGTAGCACAGCCCCGGCGAGCGAGTACCCTTTTTTTGTCAGTTGCCAACTCTTCCATCTCTCTCGGCGTCTCTGCGCCTCAGCGGTTTTCTTTTCTTCCACCTCGCCCCCACGCAGCGAAGCGAAGTAGGCGCCAGAGGTCTGGCCGCAGGCCGGGGCGAGGGGGTCTTTCTCATCTGCTCTACTGCTCACCTGATCCGACTGGCGTGTCACCAAACAAGCCCGTCTCCTCCCCCTCGGCGTCTCTGCGCCTCAGCGGTTTTCTTTTCTTCCACCTCGCCCCCACGCAGCGAAGCGTAGTAGGCGCCAGAGGTAGCGGCCGCAGGCCGCTGGTGAGGGGGTCTTCTTCTAACTTTCGCCCTCACGGCGTCTCTGCGCCTTTGCGGTTCCCCGTCCTTCTTAATGGTCCGACCTCCTTGCCACTTTCTCCCTCTCAGGCAACTTTTTTCCCGAATCGGAAGTTTTTTTGCCCCTTACGCTCATTTTGCGTCCGGTCGGTCATCGAAACCGGTCCTTTTATTTGTAGGGGGACCATTTTTCGCCCACAGAACACCATGCCCACAGGGAGCCTCACCGTGACCCGTCGTTTCACTTGCCACTGGCTGAAGACCTCATTTCTTATCCCCACGCTCGGGCTGGCCTGTCTGGCCGCTGGCATGCTGCTCCCCGCTGCGGCCCGCGCGGCGATCTACACCGTGCAGGACCTCGGCGATCTGCCGGGGGAACTCGATACCAGTTTTGCGCTCGGCATGAACGACCTGGGGCAGGTGGTCGGCTACAGCTACACCCCGAGCGATCACGCCTTCCTTTGGACCAGTGGCAGCGGCATGCAAGACATCGGCTACCTGCCAGGAGGAGGGGGGGCGGGTTACAGTCGGGCGTGGGACATCAATAATTTGGGTCAAGTGGCCGGCGAGAGCGCTGCCGCCACAGGCAATCGCGCGTTTCTCTGGACCAGCGGCGACGGCATGCAAAACCTGGGCGACCTGCCGGGGGGTGGAGATTCCAGCATCGCGCTCGGTATCAACGACGCGGGGCAGGTGGTGGGATACAGCCGCGCTGCCACGGGCGACCGCGCGTTCCTCTGGACCAGCGGCGGCGGCATGCAAAACCTCGGCGACCTGCCGGGGGGAGGAGATTCCAGTGCCGCCTTTGGCATCAACAACTCGGGGCAGGTGGTGGGTTATAGCGTTGCCCCCACAGGTGGGCGGGCAACTCTCTGGACGAGCGGCGGCGGCATGCAGGACCTCGGCGACCTGCCAGGGGGAACGGACTTAAGTTTCGCACAAGCCATCAACGATGCCGGGCAGGTCGTGGGGTACAGCAGCGCCGCTGCGGGCAACCGCGCGTTTCTGTGGACGAGCGGCGGTGGCATGCAAAACCTGGGTGATCTGCCGGGGGGATCGGATTTGAGCAGCGCCTATGGCATCAACGAAGCTGGACAGGTAGTCGGCGTAAGCAACGCCGCCACAGGCGATCGCGCGTTCCTGTGGGAGGGTGGCGTCGGCATGCAAGACATCAATGGTCTGCTCGACGGCAGCGGCGCCGGCTGGACTCTGAGAAATGCGTGGGACATCAACGCCCAGGGACAGATCGTGGGGTTGGGCATCAACCCGCAGGGCGAGGGGCATGCCTATTTGCTGACGGTCAACCAACCGCCGACCGCCGAGGCCAACGGCGCCTACCTGTTCAATAGCTCCAACGCCTTGAGCGGCATCGGCCTCAGTTCCGCCGGCAGCGCCGACCCGCAAGGCGAGGCGATCACCCACAACTGGCAGTCCTTCGCGTTCAACTCCAATAGCGCCAACCCCAGCCTCACGCTGCTCGGGTCGGGCTTGACCAGCACCACCGACAGCGGCACGGCCACCCTCACCGTGACCGACGCCGCCGGCCAGACCGCCGTCGACACTGCCGCCGTCGGCTACACCAACGCCGCGCCCACGGTCGGCGCCGCCACGGCCACGCCGCAATTGGGGGGCGACCTGCTGGTCGACGCCATCTTCAACGACTCCGACCTGGTGGTGAACTCCCACATCAGCGGCTTCGAGAGTCTGCTCTACGAGTTCGACACCACTGCGGCCGCCACCGGCGGCGACGTGGGAGACGGCTTTTTGACCGGCATCACCCTGGTGAGCGAGGCCGTCAATGGCTCGCTGTCGGGCCTGTTCACCGAGTCGCAACTGTTGGGACTGTTTGGCAGCTATGGCCCGCACACCATGTACGCCAACGTGACCGATCTGGCCGGCGGCTTCGACAGCCAGGCGATCAACTTTGTGCTGGAACCGACGAGCGTGGTGCCCGAGCCGGCGAGTTTGGCCATCTGGTCGCTGCTGGGCCTGGCGGCCATCGCGGCGCACCGGCGCAGCCGGAGGAGAATGATTTAGTGGCTGGTCGCTAGGGAAGAAAGCTACCGCCGAAACGCTGACGCGCGGAGAAGAGAGGGGCAGAGCGTTGTGCTTTGGCAATTGTGCCCTCTCTTCCACCTCGCCCCCACGCAGCGAAGCGTAGTAGGCGCCAGAGGTAGCGGCCGCAGGCCGCTGGTGAGGGGGTCTTCTTCTAACTTTCGCCCTCGCCGCGTCTCTGCGCCTCTGCGGTTTTCTTTCCTCTACCCACTCACCACCATCCTCCGCACGTTTTCGGAGTATCACTCCGAATTGCGACCACTACCGGTTGAGGTCTGGCGCAGCCCGGCCACTACATCTGCTGTTTTGGCGGTTCTCATTTGACCGAATTGCGCTACCCCGATTCCGAAAACTCCGAATTCAACCCATCACTCCGAAAACCGCAACCCGCTGCCGCGTGGTTAGTTGCGCCACATACCCCCGGCGCGCCGCTGGGGGTTTTCGGAGTCCCCCCCCCTGTTTTCGTGTTTCGAGCGCAATTCAATTCCGCTTCCCCTGCGGCCCATCGGGCAGCCTCACCTGCTCCATTGCTCACCTGATCCGTCCATGTGCCATCGTCCGTGTGCGTCCCTCCCTCTGTGTGCCACTGGCTCCGCGCTCGGGACGCCGCGCCGCGAACGTTTGACTCGCATCGCCGGCAAAATTTCGTTTGCTTTTTGAGCCACCCTGCCGCTATGCTCCAGTTCACACGACAACTGAGTCGTCAACCGCGTCGTCGCAGCCTCGCGTAACAGCGCGCGATGTCGGCGGCCGAAGTTTTTTTGCATTAGCTCGCGCGGCCACTTGGATTGGCTCGTCGCGCGCCATGCCTCTTGGGGGCGCCGGTCATGCATCGGGCATTCGTATTCGCGGTCGCGATCGGCATCGTGGCGCAACTCACTGCGGCGCGGGCCGCCCCGATTCTTGATGTCTTCGTCACCGATCTGGGCGATGGCTATTACGGTTACGACCTATGGGTCGACGCCGCCGATGGCGAGCAGCGCTCGCTGTTTGCGGAGCTTAGTTTCAATGGCGAAATCCAGCAGCAGCGTGCGCTGGGCCGCATCGATGTCGACTCCGATGTTCAAGCGGCGCAATTCAGCGAACTGACCGAAGCCGCCTATGCCATGGAGTGGGACAGCTACTTCTCCAGTCCCTGGACCGAGAACAGCATGTCGATCACCAGCGGCCCCGGTAACTACGCGATTAGCGCCGGCACCGGCGACGGATCGGAGTTCGAGCGACTGTCGCTAGGGCATATCGTCAGTCGCTCCCCGCTTGCGGTGAGCGGCAGCGTGGCCCGCGCCGGCAGCAATTATCTGCTTGCCGGCAACTTCGATCCCATGGCCGGCCTGCGGCAATCGTTGGAATCGGTTCTAGAATCGGCCCCGTTCCTGACTCCCAACGACCCTGTACCCGCGATCACGCCGCCAGTCGATTCGGTCGCTCCGATCGACGATTCCGGCCCAACAGTTTGGGTGCCTCCTGGACCTGGCCCGATCGTGCATCCTCCAACGCCCGGCATGACCGATATCGAAGTGGTTCTGAACCCGTCGCTCACAGCCAACAAATCACTCGGCGCCCCGGAACTACTCGCTGCCATCCCTCCTGGCGCGACGATTTTTAACGGTGTGCCAGAGCCGTCGTCGCTCGCGTTGGCCATTGCGGCCAGCGCGGGGCTGTTGCTTGCGCTGCGGCGATCAAGGCGCCATGTCGGGGCCAAGTAGCTTTTGAAATTTGTCCAAGGCGCGCGTCAGCATGACTCGTACTGCGCCATCGGTCTTGCCGAGCCGCTGCGCGATCTCCTTGGACGGCAAGCCCGACACGTACCGCAAGCGCAGCGCCTCGCGCTGTTCGGTGGGCAACTCCTGCATGACCGCTTCCAGGCGAATGCGCTTTTGATCGCGCGAAAAGGCCCGACTCGCCGTGGTCATGCTGGCCACCAGCATGTCGATCAACTCGCGGCGACTCGAATCGCCCACCGGCGTGGCCAGCGACACCTCGCGCCCCGCGGCCCGCTTCTGCGCGCCGAACAGCCGCCGATGCGCGTCGATCATCCGCCGCTGCGCAATCTGGCACAGCCAACCAAACGGATCACGATCTTCCAGCGGCGCGCTGGTCAGCGACCGCACCGACTCGGCGCTCACCTCCTGCAGCACATCCTCGGGCTCGATCTTGGTCCGCAGCGCGGCGCCCAGGTTCTTGTCGATATAGGCCAACAGCGGCGCGCGCCGCGCCGTGATGAACTCGGCCAACGCCTCGCGGTCGCCGCCGCGCACGCGCTCGACCAGCGCTTCGATCGATGGGTCTTCGTTGATCGCCATGGCCAGGTTCCTCCGCGCGCGATGGATGTCGCTCCCCCCACTGCCAAGCGCAATTCAGCCAGCATCGTAACACCCGCCGGCGCGATTTGTCAGCAAAGTTGTCAAACCGCGGCCATTCGACAAGAATGCGCGTCGGTCCGGCCACGCCGGACACGGCATGGGAGCCACTTGCACGCATGAGCACCGCCACGCGCCACTCTTGGGATCCGGCCGAAACCACGCGCATGTGGCAAGCCGTCTCCGAATGTGTCGAAGGCTTCATCAACGCCTGGGAATCGACCGGCGAGCCCCCCGATATCGGCCCCTTCGTGGCGCCGATCGACGCCGGCGTTCGCCGCATGGCGCTCATCGAGTTGGTCAAAGTCGATCTGGAATATCGCTGGCAACGCGGTTGCGCCCACCGCCGAGTAGAGGAATATCTCACCCAGTTCCCTGAGATGGCCAGCGAAGGGCTGCCACTCGACCTGGTCTACGAGGAGTTCCATCTCCGCAAACGCGCGGGCGAAGACGTGCAGATCGACGAGTATTTGCACCGCTTCCCCGAGCACGCCGACGAACTGCGCCGCATGCTGGGACTGGAGACTCCGCACCTCAGCACCACCCTGTTCTCCGGCGAGGCCGCCTCGGGCATCGAGGTCAACGGCAGCATCGACGACTTCGATATTTTGGCGCAACTCGGCAAAGGCGCCTTCGCCACCGTTTACCTGGCGCGGCAGCGCTCCATGCAGCGCGTCGTGGCGCTCAAGGTTTCGGCCGATCGCGGGCTAGAGGCCCAAACCCTTGCGCAGCTCGACCATCCGCATATTGTGCGCGTCTACGATCAACGCAGCGTGCCCGATCGTGGCGTGCGCTTGCTCTACATGCAATACGTGCCGGGGGGCGCCTTGCACGCCGTGGTCGAAGCCGCGCGCGCTCTGCCTGCCAACCAGCGCAGCGGCAAACTGCTGCTCGACGCGGTCGATCGCGCGCTCGATGAACGCGGCGATTCGCCTCCGGCCGACTCGCTCATCCGCCGCCGACTGGCGCACGCCAATTGGGGAGAAACGGTTTGCTGGATTGGTTCTCGACTGGCGGCCGCGCTCGACTACGCGCATCAACGCGGCGTGCTTCACCGCGACGTAAAACCGGCCAACGTCTTGTTGGCCGCCGACTGCACGCCCAAGCTGGTCGATTTCAACATCGCCTGCTGTTCCAAGGTGGAAGGCGCCAGTCCCGCCGCGTACTTTGGCGGCAGCCTCGCCTACATGTCGCCCGAGCAGCTCGAAGCTTGCAATCCCTCGCACGAGCGCAAGCCGGACGAACTGGACGCCCGCAGCGAGGTCTACTCTCTGGCGGTCATGCTGTGGGAGTTGCTCGTCGGCCGCCGGCCATTTGCCGATGAGGCGCCCAACACCTCCTGGCCGCAACTCTTGGGACGTATGGCCCAAAGCCGCCGCCGCGGGGTCGACCGCGACATCGTCGACGCGCTGCCGCCGGGGCTCCCCGCCGGACTCAAAGAAACCTTGCTCAAGTGCCTCGCGCCCGAGCCGAGTGATCGCTTCGCTTCCGCCGCTGACCTGGCTCGGCAATTGGAGCTTTGTCTGCGCCCCAGCGCCCAGCGTTTGCTGTTGCCTCGTTTGTCTGGTCCGCGGGGGCTAGTGCGGCGCTATCCAACCGCCAGCTTGGCGCTGGTGGCGCTGTTGCCCAACGCGGTGCTCAGCGTGGTCAACTATCAATACAACGCCGAGTCGCTGGTCTACGGACTGCCGGCCGCGGCGCAAGAAAGCTTTTACTCCAAGCAAATCGCCGTGGTGAACTCCACGCTCTACGCCATCGGGCTTGCGATTGGCGTTTGGCTCTGTTTGCCGGCGCTACGCGCTTATCAGAGCGCCCGAAACGGCCGACAAGCGGACGTCTCTTGGTCGACGCGCCAGCGCAGCCTATACACCGGTGACTACGTCTCCTGGGTGATTACCGGCGCCTGGACGATCTCGGGCTGCGCCTACCCCATCTGGCTGGCCATGCACATGACGCCGCAAGTCGCCATGCCGCCCCCGGTCTATGCCGGCTTCTTCTTTCACTGGCTGACGTCGCAGTTTCTTTGCGGACTGGTCACTGGCACGCTCGCGTTTTTCGGCGTCACTTACCTCACGGTGCATGACCTGCACCCCATGCTGCTGCGCGAATCCAAGCCCGACGAGCGCGACACGCAAGGACTCGGCCGCCTCAGCCGGCGCATCTGGCGCTACTTTGGCGTCGCCGTGGCCGTGCCATTCGGATCGCTGGCCGTGCTATTGGCCACCGCCGGCGGCGGCAAGCAACAAAGCGCGTTCGGCGTCATCAGCGTGATGGGGCTGATCGGTTTCTTCGTGTCGTTCGCGCTGGTGCGAGCAATCGAACGCGATCTCGGCGCCTTGGCCATCGCCCTGGCCCCAACCGGAGAATCGCTCCCCGGCGAGACGCAGACATTTGACCCCTTCTCCGGATCCAATCGCTTTTAGCGTCAGTCGCACAACGACCACGGTGATCGAATCCATTGCGCAACATCGACGCACCAAATGCCGCCCGCGCGCCACGATCAACTGGGCCGCCCCGACGGGCAGCAATCGTCCGCGCAAACATCGTGGCTCGGCCCATACTGTCCCATAGCCAGCCGCGGCGCGGTCGAATCCACTCGCTCGGCGATCAGTTCGCGGATCATCGTCACGAATCGGGGGTGCGCGCCCGCCGTGCCCGCGCGCACATAGTGAATGCCCAACTCCTCGGCCAATGTGGCGGCTTCGATATCGAGATCGTAAAGCACTTCGATATGATCGGAGACAAAGCCGATCGGCGTGACCACCACATCGCGCGCGCCAGCCGCCGCGATCGCGCGCAGATGATCGTTGATGTCGGGCGCAAGCCACGGTTGTTGCGGCGGCCCGCTGCGGCTTTGGTAAACCAAATCAAACCCTTCGCGGCCAATCGCCGTGGTGACCAGCCGGCACGATTCTCGCAATTGTTCCTCATAGCGGCAGCCAGCGGCCATGGCGCTGGGGATGCTATGCGCGGTGTAGATCAATCGCGCGGCGCCTTGCCGCTCCGCGGGAACTTGCTCCAGCGCCGAGCGCACGCGGTCGGCCATCGTCTCAACGAAGCCGGGGTGATTATAAAACATGCGCAGCTTGTCGATCCGCGGCGCGCCGGCGCCCACAATATTCTGCGCCTCGGCGATATTCTCGCGATACTGCCGGCAGCCCGAATACGAACTGAAGATCGAGGTGAAAAACGCGACGGCTCGCCGCATGCCGTCGTCGGCCATTTGCCGCAGAGTGTCGGCCAACAAGGGATGCCAGTTGCGGTTGCCCCAATAGATCGGCAGGTCGGGTCCATGCCGGCCAAGTTCGTTTCGCAGGGCCACGATCAGCGCGCGATTCTGCTCGTTGATCGGACTCACGCCGCCAAATTTCTGGTAGTGCTCGGCCACGGCCAACATCCGCTCGCGCGGCACATTCCGGCCGCGAAGCACGTTCTCCAAGAACGGCAGCACGTCGTCCGGCCCCTCGGGGCCGCCAAAGGAGACAATCAATATGGCTTGGTAGTCGTTCGTCACTCGGTTCTTTCTGGCCGTTCGACAACATCCACTGTACGCGAGTGTACCTCTCTCATGGCTGCGAGCGCTTCCAAATTGTTGGTTCGCATTGCGCGAATGTTTATACTGCAACTCGCTAAAGTGCGGCCGCTGGAACAGTTAGGCGCCGTACCGCAGTGTATTGCTTTCCTGTGGCTGTAACACCGGTCGTGTGATGGCTCGTTCGGTTCATAAGCGACGATTGCCAGGCATCGCACTTGCGACATTAGCCCTTTTTGCTGGCGTCCGTTGCGCGGCTGCGGAACCCTACGGCCGCCACCAGTTCGACGAGTCCGAACGCGACCATTGGGCGTTTCTGCCCGTCGAGCGCCCCGAATTGCCGCCGGTCAGCCGGGGCGATTGGCCGCAAACCCCGATCGACCATTTCATTCTGGCCGGACTTGAAGCGGCAGACCTCAGCCCGTCTCCCGCAGCCGACAAGCCAACGCTCTTGCGCCGGGCTTATCTTGATCTGATCGGCCTTCCGCCCACGATTGAGGAGCAGGATCGCTTTCTGGCCGATGACTCGCCTGACGCGTTCGCCAAGTTGGTCGACGCGCTGTTGGCCCGGTCCGAGTATGGCGAGCGCTGGGGGCGTCACTGGCTCGATGTGGTGCGCTATGCCGAGTCGAACGGCTACGAACGCGACAATCCCAAGCCGCACGCCTGGCGCTATCGCGACTATGTGATTGCAGCGTTCAACAACGACAAGCCGTTCGATCGCTTCGTGCTGGAGCAAATCGCCGGCGACGAGCTGGAAGGCGCCAATGCCGAAACGCAAATCGCCACCACCTTTTTGCGGCTGGGGCCATGGGACGACGAACCCGCCGATCCGATGGTCGACCGCTACGATCAGTTGGACGATGTCTTGGGCACGACTGCCTCGACATTTCTCGGCCAAACCATTCGCTGCGCCCGCTGTCATGACCACAAGTACGAGCCCTTCAAACAACAAGACTATTCGCGCTTGTTGGCGGTGTTCGAACCGCTCAAGCGCCCGCAAGAGGGGCGCACCGATCTCGACCGCATGGTCGGCACCGAAGCGGAGCTATCGACCTACCGAGACACGACCGCCCGGATCGATCAGCAGGTTGCCGCGCTTAACCAGCAATGCGACCAGTTAAAGACGCAAGTGCGTCAGCGCATGTTTGAGGCCAACGCCACTTCGCTCTCAGCAGACGCGATCGCGGCGATTCAGACCGCGGAGGACAAACGCAACGAGGCCCAAAAGAAGCTGGTGCAAGACTCCAAGGCGAAGCTCGCTGAAGAGATCATGCAAAACGCCAGCGAGCAGGAGCGCGAACAACTACAGGTTTGGGGCGCCGAAGCCCAGGCCGCCGTGGCCGCCAAACCTGCGGAACCGCCCCGCGCCTATGTGTGGTACGAAGATTCATCCACCGGGCCAATGGCGCATGTTTTTCATCGCGGCGATCCGCAATCGCCGCAGGAAGAAGTCGGCCCCGGTCTGCCCGCGGTATTGGTCGATGCCCCGCCCCCGGCGCCAACGCCAACCAGCCATAGCACCGGACGCCGCAAGCAGTTTGCCGAGTGGCTGGTCAGCCCTAGCAATCCACTCACGGCGCGCGTGCTGGTGAACCGCGTTTGGCAGCAGCACTTTGGCGAAGGAATCGTGGCCACCGAAAACGACTTTGGTCTGATGGGCGATGCGCCCAGCCACTCCAAATTGCTCGATTGGCTCGCCAGCGAGTTGGTCGCGGGGGGCTGGAAAATCAAGCCATTGCATCGCCTCATCATGTTGTCGGCAGCCTACCAACAGTCGGCCGCCGGCAATCCCGGCCTCTCCCCCGACTCTACGGCCGCCGCCAAGAACCCGGCCGATTCCGATCCCGATGCGCGGCTCGTGTGGCGCTGGCGTCCCCGGCGTCTGGAGGCGGAAGCAATCCGCGATTCGATACTCGCCGTGACGGGCGAGCTCAATCTGGAACATGGCGGTCCTAGCGTATTTCCAAAGATCTCCGATGCGGTGCTCGCCAGTCAATCGATCCCCGGCAATGGCTGGAAGGCATCCGACGAGCAAGCCGCCAATCGGCGTAGCATTTATGTGTTCGTCAAGCGCACGCTGCTCGTGCCAGAACTTGAAGTGCTCGACTTCCCTAATACCAACGCGAGTTGCGAGCAGCGCATGGTATCGACTGTCGCGCCCCAGGCGCTGACCTACATGAACGGCGAATTCATGCAGCAGCGGGCCCGCCGTTTGGCCGAACGACTGGCCAACGAGGCGAGCAGCGACGACAACGCTCGTATCGAACTGGCGTTTCGCCTGACGATGTGCCGTGCGCCGCGCGACGCGGAATTGCAGGCTGCCCGAGATTTCCTCAGCGCTCAACAAGCCCAGATCGAGAGTGACGGCAGCGACGCCAGCGCCAGTCAGCAACAGGCCTGGGAGTCGTTTTGCCTGGTGCTGCTGGCGACCAATGAGTTTGTTTATCTTCAATAGTTGAATGGCCATGAATCCCACCGAACCAAGCCCGCTAAGAGCGCCCACCCCCTGTGGCCGCACCCGACGCGAATTCTTCTGGCAAGCGGGGGGCGGATTCGTCGGCGCCGGGCTGACCTGGATGCTCGCACAAGACGGTTTCTTTGCGCGTCAAGCGCGCGCGGCCACCGCTTCCGCTGCCAGCCCCGCGATCGATTCGCCGCTGGCGCCCAAGCCATCGCATTTTCCGGCCAAGGCCAAGGCTTGCATCTGCCTGTTCATGTATGGTGGTCCGAGCCAGGTCGATCTGTGGGATCCCAAGCCCGCGCTAGAAAAATACAACGGCCAGCCCATGCCCAACCTCGACAGCGATCCGCTGTTCAAGGTCCGGTCTCCCGGCACGCTGATGGCCAGCACGCACAAGTTTTCCCAGCATGGCCAGTCGGGGATCGAGGTCTCGGATTTGTTTCCAAAGCTGGCCGAGCATATCGACGATTTGGCCGTGATTCGTTCTTGTTATGCCGACAGTTTTGCCCACGGCTCGGGCCTGTTACAGATGAACACCGGTTTTCTGCGGCAAGGCTATCCCAGCATGGGCTCTTGGGTCACTTATGGCCTGGGCAGCGAGAATCAAAATCTGCCATCCTTCGTGGTGATGCTCGATCACACCGGCGGCCCGATCGGCGGCGCGCCGAACTGGGGCTCTGGTTTCATGCCGGCCTCGTATCAGGGAACCTTGTTTCGCACTGCCGGCGATCCCTTGATCGATCTCAGCATGCCGACGGGAGTAACGGCCGCGCAGCGTCGACAACAGCTTGATCTCTTGGGTCGGCTCGGAGAGATTCATCAATCGGGTCTGCCGCATCAGTCCGAACTGTCGGCCAGATTAGCCAGTTACGAATTGGCCTTCCGCATGCAATCGCACGCTCCCGAGGCGGTTGACCTGGGTCAGGAGAACGCCGCCACGCTCGAACGCTACGGAATCAACAATCCGCAGACCGAGAAATTTGGCCGCCGCTGCTTGATGGCGCGCCGCCTGGTGGAGCGCGGCGTCCGCTTTGTGCAGGTCTACTCCGGAGGGGGGCATAACGACCAAAATTGGGACGCCCACAGCGACGTGAACAAGAATCACGAATTGCATTGCGGCGAAACCGATCAACCGATGGCGGCATTGTTGACCGACCTCAAAGAGCGCGGATTGCTCGACGAAACGCTGGTCTTTTGGACCGGTGAGTTTGGCCGCACTCCCACCGCCCAGAACGGTAAGGGACGCGATCACAACCCACGCGGTTTTTCTGCCTGGATGGCGGGGGGCGGCATTCGCGGCGGGCAGGCGCATGGCGCCACCGACGAATTAGGTTTTCAAGCAATCGAAAACAAAGTGCATATCCACGACTTGCACGCCACCATGCTGCATTTGATGGGGCTCGACCACGAAAAATTGACCTATCTCTTTTCCGGCCGCGACATGCGACTTACCGATGTCGAAGGCCATGTTGTCCATCAGCTTATTGCTTAGCCGCCAGGAAGTTTTACGCTTGTCCCAATAACTGCTCCGGGTAGTTTTTGGCGCGCTGTTATAATGTCGACTCGCTCAGCTCGTCTATTGATGGGAATCACCATGCGTTCCACTTTGTCCGCTTGCTTGCTCGCGCTGTTGTGTTCAAACGCTCTTGGCGCCGATTTGGCCGCTTACGATCCGCCGCCCGGCAAGGCCGTGCGGATCATTCGCGACAACTACGGCGTGCCGCACGTCATTTCCAATGACGACTACAGCCTGTTCTATGGAATTGGCTACGCCCAGGCTGAGGATCAGCTTGAAAACATCGTGAAGAACTATCTGCGCGCGTCGGGCCGCGCCACCGAGTTCGAAGGCATCGGCTCGCTGCTGATGGACCATCTGGTGCGCATTTTGGATATTCCACGACGCGGTGACGAGCAATACGCCGCGCTCGATTCGCGCTGGAAGTCGCAGGTCGACGGCTATGCCGCCGGCGTCAATCGCTTTATCAAAGAGCAAAAGGGGGCTGTGCCCGACTGGATCGAACCGGTGCGTCCTGAAGATGTGCTGCGTTTTTCCACTTTTGTTGATGTGATCTTCTGTGTCGGTGACTGTCGTAAGGATCTGAACCAAGCCGGGATCAAAGTGGCCGCGCTCGATCGCTTGCCGCCAATCGACGGCAAGCTATACGGCTCCAATCAATTCGCGATTTCCCCAGGCAGATCGGGCACCGGCAACGCGCAGCTTTCGATGGATCCGCATTTGCCGCTTAATGGTTTCTATCGCTGGTACGAGCAACACTTGGTCGGGCCGGATGTGAACGCGATGGGCGCCACGTTCTTCGGCGTGCCTTACGTGAGCATGGGCCGCACGCAAAACAGCGCTTGGTGCATGACAGTGAACGGGCCCGATTTGGGCGATGTTTTCGCCTTCGACATCAAGCCCGACGATCCCACCCAGTATCGCGATGTCGACGGCTGGAAAAAATTCGATGCGGGCGAAGAGACGCACCAAATTCGCATGAAGGATAAGCTCGCGGAAAAGAAGATCCCATTCCGCAAGACGAGCCTGGGACCCGTGGTCGCGGAGCGCGATGGCAAGGCGTATGTCTTTGCCTTGCCCTGGCCGGAATCGACCAATCGCGTGCGGCAGTTCTACGACATGGCTGGCGCCAAAAGCGCGGCCGAATTTAAGGACGCGCTCCGCCCCTTGGGGCTGGTGATGTTCAACCTTGTGTATGCCGACAAGGCGGGCGACATCTTTTACATCTCCAACGCCCGCGTCCCGAAGCGGGATCTGCGCATCGGCAGCGGCGAGCCACGCCCCGGCCACGAAGCCTGGGCCCGGTGGCAAGGATACCACCCGCTGGACGAGTTGCCGCAGGTCCTCAATCCTCCGTGTGGCTATGTCATGAACACCAACAGCGGCCCGCAAAACGTTTGTCTGGATGTCGCCCCGCGGATGGATCAGTTTCCTCCCTATATGAACAGCCAGGAAGCCAACGCCCGCAGTCGCCGCTTGTCCAAGCTCTTAGGCGACGATCAGGAAATCACCACCGACGAGACGCACGACTACGCCACCGATACTCGGCTGGAGGCTGGCGATCGCTGGCGCGACAAACTGGTTGAGCGCCTGCGCGCCGCGGCCGGCAGCGAGACCGAGCGAGCCGGACTCGCCGAGGTGGCCGACGTGCTGGCCAAATGGGATGTTCGCACCGACCTCGATTCGCGCGGCGCCGCGCTGTTTGTGGTCATTGCTTCCGACAAGTCCTTCGCCGACGCGCTCGCCGCCGAAGACGACGCCGCATTGGTGAAACTTGTCAGCGGCAAAGCGCAGCGCTTTCGAGAAAAGTTTGGCGCCCTCGACGCGCCATGGAAGGATTTCAACCGCATCAGCCGAGGCGACATCGATCTAGGGATCGCCGGCTGTGGATTTGTCGAGGCGGACAAGGGATCGTTCATCTGTTTGCGCCCCACCTACGGACTGTCGCGCGACGGCAAGCGTTATGCCGCCGGCGGATCGAGCTATGGCATGATCGTCGATTTCTCCAACGACGTTCGCGCCGTAAGCTGCTTGCCATTCGGTGTCAGCGAGAACCCCGCATCAAAGCATTTTGCCGACCAACTCCCGCTTTATGTCGATCTAAAGTTCAAGCCGGCCTGGTTTGAGCCAGCGGAAATCTTAGCCAACGCGGAAAGCAATCGCGTGCTTGAGGTCGAATGAACCAAAACGGAGCGGCAAGGAGCGATTCGACATGGCAGTCACCACGGAAGTCGCGGAAACAATCGACGCCCCGCCCGAAGTTGTTTTCGATCTCGGCACGCCCGCCGAAATGTTGCCACGATTGTTCCGCGGTTACGGGCCAATACCGGGCATCGCTAAGGCGGAGATCGTAGGAGGCGGTGAACTTAAGACCGGCGCGATTCGTCGCATTACCAACACCGATGGTTCGGTAATCGATGAGGAGATTATCGAGTTGCGGCGACCCGAAAAACACGCCTATCGATTGATCCGCGGATTCAAGTTCCCATTTTCGCTCTTGGTGCGCGGCGCCGATTCGGATTGGACCTTTAGCGCGGCCGGCGCCGGCACGCGGATTGTCTGGCGGTTCAGTTTTGTGCCCACCACGCCGTTGGTTTCGCCGGTGGTCGGCCTGATCGCGCGGCGATTTTTCCGTCGTGCCCAGGCGGAGTGCTTGACGAATCTCAAGCAGCACGCGGAACGAACGGTTGTCGCGGGCGTTGCGCCCGATCCTGCATGACCTTTTGATTCGACGTCTTTCAATCAATCGGTTGCTCTGCGGCCATCCGCAGCGCGACCAGATACGGCACCGGTTCGTGACCGAGCACGTTGAGCACCGTGCCGCCAGCGGTAAAGACGTGGGTGACCCAATCCGATTTGCCATACTTCTCCAAGGCGGCGCCCCCTTCGCCTCCGCCCACATAGACGGCCACGCCGGCCTCTTTCATCCGCTTCAACTCCTGCATGAAGCGGCGCGTGCCTTCTTCGAATCGCGAATCCTCGAACATGCCAAAAACGCCGTTGTGGAACGCGACCGCCGGTTGCCCGCCGCTGGCTTTGCTGTTCTTGGCTTCGTCGATGAAGACTCCCACCTTGTTGTGAAACAGTTCGATGGTCTTGGGTCCAATGTCGAGTTGTTGGTCGTTGGGGCCAAGCTGTTCCGCCACGCGGCCGTCGGCCAGCACAAAGTCGACCGGCAAGACAAAATCGATCCCGCGCCGGCGACCTTCCTCCAACATCTGAAAAGCCTGTTCGACGCGCTCCGGCGGTATGTAGTATGGTTTGTCGCTATGAGCAGAGTTCTCTGCCACGCCCAAGTTGCACTCGGCGCCCGAGAGTCGCGCGGCGGCTTTCTTCAATGCCATCGCCAAAGAACCGGCCGCGATCACCATTTTCAATCGGCCGTTGCGGACCATTGCTTCGAGGTCGTCCAACTTGTCGATCTTGAGCCCACTGAACACCACGAGATCGGCGTTGAGGCAGTGCGTCATCGGCCCTTCGAATTCGCTCGCCACATACTTGCCAAGCGCCACACGTTCCATCGTCGCGGGCACAACCGTGCTCGATGCGTCAAGGCTGCCCGCGCTGAGCGCCTCGTTCACATACACAGTTCCAATCTTAGCGGCGATGTTGTTCGCCAATGCGGCCAGCGGTCCCGCGAGTTTGCCGAGATCGTCGGGCTTGGCCTTCCAAAGCGCGCGTTCGATGTCGTATTTGCGAGTGTTCTCAAGCAGCAGCACGCTGCCGGTGGGCGCGGATCGGATCGCGCTTGCCGCAACGTCGGTAATATCGTGAGTGGCCGGGTCAAGCCAATCTTCCAGCAGTGAAATCTGGATGTCTAATAGCTGCGACATTCGGTCGCGAACTGCTTTGAGAGTGCCCTCGGGCTTGCGGCCGATATGGCCAAACACAACTTGCTTCCAGCCGCGCTCGATGCCAAATCGCAGCGTGTCGACCATGGATCGCAGCCGAATGTCGCCTTCGCCGACCTTCGCTCCTGGCTTGGCGTCGACATCGCCACGCACCAACACCACCGTGCCGGCCGGCAGATCGGCGAGGCTTTCCAGTCGTGGAATCGCAGCCAAGCTAGCGGCCAGCGATTGGTCGGCGGCAAAGGGTTCGGCGCCCAATAGACGGCGACACCAGTTCGTCATGTCGTCGGCGGTGATCTTCGCCATGACTCTCTTGCTCCAGAATGAACGAGGCGGGGGTTGCGCCGTTCAAAATAGCAAAAAAGCGCGGCGGCGAAAGGGAACGACGACCGTAGTCTGGCGATTACGCCAGCACCGCTCGGGCGGTTTCTTCAATCGCGTGCCGAATCAGCAAGAACAACGCGTCCGGGTCGCAGGGCTTGCGTACAAAGTACTGACAACCGGCGACGCGCGATCTGCGGATAATGTCGGGCCGAGCCATGCCGCGCAAGATAATCACGGGGATATGGCATGTCGCCGGCTGCGCAGCGAGACGCTCGACTGCCGCCACCGCGTCCATGTCGGGCAGGCGCTGATCCATCACGATCAATTGAGGTATCGACGACAATGCCATCTCGATGGCGGCTTCGCCCGATCGCGCCATGAGCGTGTAGTAGCCTTGCTGTTCCAATCCTCGTCCCAGACTGTCGGCCAGAGATCGATCGGCATCGGCAATGAGAATGGTGGGCGCGGGACAGGAACAGGAAGCACGCGCCGGCTGGTCAAACAAATGACACGTCATGAAGCACCAATCAACGGGCGGGGAGGTGGGGCGGGGGTTGACGGCGGGATTTGTCAGGCAGGCTAATAGCGGAGTACGCCATCAAACCCTAGATCGGCCGAATCGCGTTGTCAAATCTTTCTCCAATGGAAGCGAGTAAAATTGCCCTTTGAAGTGTCTTGGGGTCGTTCCTCGCTGACGAAAAGCATTGCTATGTGCTTGATTGCCTTCCAATATCGCACGTTCGCCGCAGCGCCGATTCTGCTTGTCGCCAACCGCGAGGAATACTACGGTCGGCCCGCCGCCCCACCGCGGATCCAGCCGGGTTCGCCGCGTGTGCTGTGCGGCCTCGATCACCGCGCTGGCGGCACATGGCTGGGAGTCAACGAATACGGCCTGGTAGTCGCAGTGACGAACCGATTGAGTTCGTACCCGCCCGGCGAGCCACGATCGCGAGGACTGCTGTGCCGCGACTTACTGAACCGCGCGAACGCGAGTGATGCAGTGGACGTCGCTCAGCGAGAACTGGCGACTGGGCGCTATGCAGGCGCCAACTTTCTGTGCGCCGACCCTGGCAACGCCTTTTTGATTCAGCACGCGGATTCGAGCGATATCGTTCCATTGTCGCCGGGACTGCATTTGTTCAGCAACACCGCGCTTGACGATCGCGCGGACGCGCGGCAGTGCTTTGCGCGATTTGAACTGGCCAGTCATTTTCCCAACTCGGCATCGGCCTTCTGTGAAGTGGCCGGCCGAATCTGGCGCCTTCCGGCGGACGCCCATGGAAATGGCGGCGTTGTGCTGCGCGGCGAAGATCGGGGAACCGTGTCGTCCACGATCCTGCTGCTGGCCGCTAACCGAGAAGAGAGCGTATATCGTTATGCCGACGGGCCGCCAGACACCACTGGGTACGCTGACCTATCCTCGCTCGCGCGAGAATTGTTCGCGTCAGGCCGCTCAGGCCAAACGGCATGAAGCACACGACCCGACAGGGTACGAAAAAAGCCGCAGTATGCGGTTTGCATACTGCGGCCTGAAGGACCAAGCTCTCGTCGATTGCGACGGTGGCGTCGCTTCGAGATTGGCGCAGGACGGGCAGCGCTAGGCGCGGCCGTTTGATGTCCTGGGCCATCGATTACACAATGTGTCCACCTCCGACGGAATCCTGGACGAGAGCGATTGGTCCCTCTTGGCTCGTGTCAGCCGCCCCCCATTGGCGACAGAGAATTCTATCGGCAAAGCAATCGCCGTCCACAACCGAAAGTTACAAGTCAATTTTGTCCACCCGCTTTGCCGATTTGATTCAACTTTAGCTTATCTCGTTGCGAGGCAAGCTGCCTCAATTTTTTCCGGCAGAGCCGGGCACGATCCAGATGTTGCGAAATTGCACCGGCGCCCCGTGATACTGAATATAGAACGGCCCGCCATCGGCCGTTTCGGCGACCTTCCAAGGACTGTCGCTCGTGCGGGTCAACTCGAGTTGGTCGTGGATCAACACGCCGTTGTGCTTCACCGTGACACGCGCATTGGCCGTCTTATTGCCGCTGGCGTCAAATCGAGCCATTTTGAAATCCATGTCGTAGGTCTGCCATGACAACGGCGGCAGACACATGTTCACCAGCGGCTTTTGAAAGTGATAGACCGCGCCACATTCGTTGTCGGCCCCGTCGAGACCGAATGAATCCAGTATTTGCACTTCGTAGCGGCGCTGCAAAAACAGGCCGCTGTTGCCACGATCCTGTCCGCGCGCATACGGCATATAAGGGAGCAGAAACTCCAGATGCAGCGTGAAGTCGTCGAACGATTGCTTAGATTGGCCACCGACTTGCATGAGGCCGTCTTTCACACGTCCTCCGCGCCAAGCGTCGGCGGAATGTCCGTCGAACAGCACCACGGCGCCCGCCGGAGGAGTTGCTCCGAGCGTTGGACTTTCACGATGCACTTGCGGCAGCGTGCCGGCAGGTTTGCCGCTGGCGTCGAACAGCTCCAACAGGCCTCCTTTGGCGATCCCGCTACCGTGATCTGACTTGAATTCCGCCCCCCCCGAACCCGCTTCTCGATCGTCGCTGCTTTCGGTAATCACCCTCTCCGAGCCGTTCCAGCCATCGCCCGGAAGGCCACCTTGGTACCCGACCGCGCGGAACTTGCCATCGCCGAGCGAAACGATCTGCACGCCGTATTTCGACCCATCCGTGAGTTGGCCGGCGTATTCTCCTTGAACCTGAAAATCGGCGCCGGCGCTTAATGTGTCGACGAACGCCTTGCGATACTGCGACTTGGAGGAATCGGCAGCGGTCGCCAACGACGCGAGCGGCAGCGTTGCGAGCAAACAGCAAAGGAAGCGCATCGTGGTTCCTGACGCGTTAGTGGCCTTGTTGCAACATGCGAGCGCGCGCCATGGCGTCTTCGGCTTGAGGAATCAAGCCAGCGCGCTGACAGATGACGCTGAGTTGCGTGAAACTGAATGGCTCGTTGGGCTCCAGTTCGCAAACTTTTCTCGCATGGTCCACAGCCTCTGGATGGCGACCTACCTTGCCTAGCAAAACGGCCATCGCCGAATGGGCAAGCACGAACTTGCCGTCCTGGGCCAACAATTCGTTGAGCTTGGCAATTGCTGCTTCAAGATTGCCTTCGTCCTTCAGTTTCTCAGCTTGATTGTACAGTTCGTGACTATCGGACATTCGTCTCTCCAATGACTTTGCCAGCAGTGCAATCAGCCCAGCGGGGCGTTTCGCTTGTCTCATTCTGGAAAGCTGGCGAAGCAGGGTCAAGGAAGTCGCTCTTGCAACGCTGACGCCCGAACAGACACAAACCTCGTTGTCTGTGGTAGTAGCGACAAACCGTCGATCTGAGGCCATCGGTTGCTGCAAAACCCTAACACTCGGAAACGAGCGGCTAATCGGTTGACGCGGCAAGGCCGATAAGAAAGCGTAGCCGACCGTTTTCCCGCAGCGGATCGGCAACTTGCCTGAGACCAGCGGCGATTTTACCCGCATTCGCCGCCGGCCTGCCGCAACGACCCAACTTCGCCGAGGTTCATAGTGAAGATCCATCCGCTGGCCATCGTCAGCCCCGATGCGCAACTAGGTCACGACATAGAAATCGGACCCTTTTCGATCGTCGAACCCGACACGGAACTCGGCGATGGCTGCCGTCTTGAAGGGCGAGTGACCATCAAGCGGGGCACACGATTGGGGCCGCACAATCACGTCTATGAAGGGGCCGTGCTGGGCGGCTTGCCGCAACACGTCCACAAACCGAGCGACGTGGGCGGGTTGATCGTGGGTTCGCACAACACCTTTCGCGAGAACGTCACGCTACATCGCGCGCTGCGGCCGGGCACGGCCACCTGCATTGGCGACCACAATTATCTGATGGCGAACGCGCACGTCGCCCACGATTGCACGGTGGGCAATCACATCATCATGGCTAACAACGTGCTGCTGGCCGGGCATGTGCTGGTGGAAGATCGCGCATTCATCTCGGGCGCGGTCGCGATTCATCAATTCTGTCGCGTCGGTTGTTTGGCGATGGTGGGAGGTCAGGCGCATGTTACTCAGGACGTGCTGCCTTTCACCACGATTGATGGCGCCACCAGCCTGGCGGTCGGTCTCAATTTGATCGGTCTACGCCGCAATGGCTACAGCACCAGTCAGGTAGCGGAGCTCAAGGCCGCGTATCGGCTGATCTATCGCGGGGGGCACAGCCGCGCGGAGACATTGCGGAGATTGGCCCAGCAGTTCGCGGCGGGGCCCGCCGCGTCAATGGAGCCGTTCCTGGCCATCTGCAAGCGCGGATTCGTCGCGGAGCGACGCGGTCCGGCGCCGGTCACGCTCAAGTTAGTCGAAGCGAATCAGTCGAGCGGACACGAGCACTCGCGGAGGCGACTCGCTGGCTGAGGCGGCGCCTCAGTCGGTATGCCAATCTGCGATTGGTGAACTTCAATGCTCGTGGCGGCCTGCGCTCGTGGTGGCGCGGCGAGTTACTTCTTGGCCTTGTCCGCCACCGCGGCCTGCGCTGCCGCTAGCCGCGCGATCGCCACACGGAAGGGGGAGCAGCTCACATAGTCGAAACCGAGCTTGTTGCAGAAGACCACACTAGCCGGATCGCCACCATGTTCGCCGCAGATGCCGATCTTGAGGTTCTTGCGCTCGCTGCGCCCGCGTTCAACGCCAATCGCCATCAGATCGCCGACACCCGATTGATCAATCGTCTGGAAGGGATCATTCGGCACAATGTCGTGTTCGCGATAGTAAGTGATGAAACCGCCGTAATCGTCGCGGCTCATACCGAGCGTCGTCTGCGTGAGGTCGTTGGTGCCGAAGCTGAAGAACTCGGCGTGTTTGGCGATCTCGTCAGCGCGAAGCGCCGCGCGCGGGATCTCGATCATGGTGCCGACTAGGTAATCGACCTTCATGCCTTTCTCTTGAAAGACCTGCTCGGCGGTGTCGCGAACGATCTTTTCTTGATTGCGATACTCGGTGACGAAGCCCACCAAGGGGATCATCACTTCCGGGATCGGCGTGGCGCCGGCCTTCTTGGCGTCGCAGGCGGCCTCAAAGATGGCGCGGGCTTGCATCCGCGTGATCTCCGGGAAAACGATGCCGAGTCGGCAACCGCGATGACCGAGCATGGGGTTGAACTCGTGCAAGTCGTGCACGCGGCGCGCGATCGTCTCCGCCGTCGTGCCGATCTTCTTAGCCAGTTCGGCCTGTTCGGAAGACTCGTGCGGCAAAAATTCGTGCAACGGCGGATCCAAGAGCCGGATTGTCACGGGTTTGCCAGTCATGGCCTTGAAGATGCCGCAGAAGTCTTCGCGCTGGAACGGCAATAGCTTGGCGAGCGCCTTCTCGCGCGCTTCGATAGTTTCGCCGAGGATCATCTCGCGGAATTCGTCGATATGATCGAAGAACATATGTTCGGTGCGGCACAGGCCAATGCCTTCGGCGCCAAAAGCGATCGCTTCCTCGGCCTGCTTCGGCTCGTCGGCGTTGGTGCGAACCTTGAGTCGGCGGTACTCGTCGGCCCAGCTCATGAGCTGAGCGTAACGGCCATAGGTTTCGGACGCCTCGGGCTTGAGAGTTTTGGCTATCAACACCTGCAGGATTTCGCTGGGTCGATCCTGCACGGCGCCCTCGAACACCTCGCCGGTGAATCCATCGATCGAAATGGCGTCTCCCTCGCGAAGCGTCTTGCCGCCTACTTTGACCGTTCCGGCCTTGTAATCGATCTCCAGATCGCTGCAGCCCACGATGCAGGCCTTGCCCATCTGCCGGCTGACCAGCGCCGCGTGCGAGCTGGCCCCGCCGAAGGCGGTCAAGATGCCTTTAGCCACTTTCATGCCGCGCAAGTCCTCGGGACTGGTCTCGCGGCGGACCAGGATCAATTGCACATGATGATCGCGATCCCACATTTTCTCAGCGTCAGCAGCATGTAAGACAATCTTACCGCTGGCGGCGCCGGGGCCGGCGTTGATGCCTTTGGCCAACAACCGGCCAGCCTTTTGCGCCTCGCGCTTCGAGGCCGGGTCGTAGATTGGCTGCAAGAGTTGATTCAGATCGTCGGCGGGGATGCGTCTGGCGGCAAGCGCCTCTTCCTTGGTGATGAGCCCCTCGTTCACCAGGTCGACGGCGATGCGCACCGCGGCAAAACCAGTGCGCTTGGCGTTGCGAGTTTGCAGCATCCAGACTTTGCCGCGCTGGATGGTAAACTCGATGTCCTGCACTTCCTTGTAGTGCCGCTCCAGCAACTTGCCAATTTCCTCAAGCTGCTTGAAGCCCGCAGGCATGTCCTTGCCGAGGGTTTCCTCGATTCGCTTGGGTGTGCGGATGCCGGCCACCACATCCTCGCCTTGCGCGTTGATGAGATAATCGCCATTGATGCCGGGAGCGCCGAGGGCGACATCGCGCGTCATGGCCACGCCGGTAGCGCAGTCGTCGCCGAGATTTCCGAAGACCATGGCCTGCACGTTGACCGCCGTGCCCCACTCGTGCGGAATGCCGTTCATGCGCCGATAGACAATCGCGCGATCATTCATCCAACTACCAAACACGGCGCCGATGGCGCCCCAAACCTGCTGCATGGGATCGGTGGGAAAGTCCTTGCCGGTCTGGTCCTTAATCGCCTTCTTGAACTCGACCACCAACTCCTTGAGGTGCTTGGGGCTCAACTCGTTGTCGAGCTTCACACCGGCGGCGTGCTTCTTTTCTTCCAGCAGCTTTTCGAACGGGTCGATCTCTGTTTTGTCCTTCGGCTTGAGGTCGAGCACCACATCGCCATACATCTGCACGAAACGGCGATAGCTGTCCCAGGCGAAGCGCTCGTTCTGTGATTGCTCCGCCAGGGCCTGCACGGTGTCGTCGTTGAGTCCGATGTTGAGCACGGTGTCCATCATGCCGGGCATTGAGTCGCGCGCGCCAGATCGACAGGAGACAAGCAGCGGGTTCTTGGTGGAGCCAAACTGGGCGCCCATCGCCTGTTCGATTTTGCGCATGGCCTCATCGACCAGCGCCTTGAGTTGCGGTGGATACTGGCGGTCATGGTCGTAGAAGTAAGTGCAGACGTTGGTGCCGATGGTGAAACCGGCTGGAACGGGCAGGCCGATCCGCGTCATTTCGGCGAGGTTCGCGCCCTTGCCACCGAGGATGTCGCGCATGGTGGCGTCGCCATCCGTGCCTTGCGGACCAAACGAAAAGACGTATTTCTCATGGGCAGCGGCCATGATGCGTTCCTTATCTAACTGTCAGACTTGAATATCAGGCGGAAAATCGGCGGGCAGGCACGGCGTCAGCCGTTTCGGGGTGAAAACCGTCTGGTTTTTCCGCTACTGCGCCGCGAGCCAAATTCGGCGGAGGCGCGACCGGCAACAGCGCCATTTACGAAAAACAGCCCCAGAATTTACCAAATCGGGCGTTGTCGCGAAAGCGCCGAAAATGGCCACCTCAGTCGGATGCGACGTTGTCGAGGTCGTGCGTGCCAGGTCCGTCCGGCGCGACGATGAGATTGGAAGTCGCGCCTTCCGAGGCAAGAATCATTCGAGCGCGCGTTTCGTCTTCCACAGCCACCAGCAAACGAACGGCAATCGCCGTGTCGCCAAAAATGGTTGCCGCCAATTCATTGTGGACGAACGCGGCAATTTCATTCGCCGCGAGCAGATTCTTGGCCAACCCCGCTTCGTGCGCAAAGCGATACCTGGCGATGGTCGTCATTGATTGGGGAGCGCTGGCCAAATGCGAGATGACACTCATCAAAAGCGCGATGACGCCGCCGACGACTGCCAAGCGCGGCGAAATCGCGGCGGCGATCGAAAAGGCGGTGATCGCCACCAAGATGGTGCGCAGGCGGAACTGGATCCAAGGGGGAAATGAATCGGCCATCGGCGTATTCTATCGCGGACCTTGCACGCCGGCGTCAATCGACCAGCGAACTTCTTGGATGTTTTCCCGCGCTTCCACTCGTTTGCCGCCAGAATCTCGCTTGGCATCGGCGACAACCATGTGACTCCAGCCCGCCAGGGATGTGGTTACTGCCGCAACAAGCGTGGCGATCCGCTCTGGCAGGGCAAGGGAAGCGCCGGTACGCTGGCGCCGACGCCCTTATTCGCAGGCCAATCAGCACGCTATGTCGCCAACTATCGCGCAACTCAACTCGGACACGACGCGTACCAGCGCCGGTTCGCGCGCGCAGGCGGCACTAGAAGTCTTGCTGATTTGTGCGGTCTTCGCGATCCATGCCGGTTGGCCGATCCCCGATGTCAACGAATCTCATTACCTGGTCAAGGCGCGCCATTTTTGGGATCCGGACTGGATACCAAACGACTTCTTTCTTGCGCCGCCGGCAGAGCAGAGCCTGTGGACAGAGAGCCATCTGGCGTTCTATCTGGCGACCGGATGGATCAGTCGCCTGGTTTCACTGTATTGGTATGCAGTGATTGGCAGAGCGGCGATCTGGCTGTCGCTGGCCTATGCCTTTCGCCGACTGTCGGTGGCGGTTGTGCCTGCCCGCTGGCTTAGCGTGTTGGCCGCGGCGCTATTTGTAGCAATGAGCGAGAACTGCCAATTGGCGGGCGAGTGGGTGGTTGGCGGCGTCGAGGCCAAGAGCATCGCCTATGTGTTCGTATTCTTGGCGCTGGCTGGCATGGCAACGGGCCGCTGGCAGCGATCCATGTTCTGGGCAGGGATAGCGACACTGTTTCATGTGTTGGTGGGAGGCTGGACCGCGGGGGCGATTCTGATCGTTTGGATGATCGATCCTGCCAGGCCGCGCCCGGTCTCATTGTTGCGAGCGGTCTTCGTCTTTGGGTGCATCGCAGCGCCGGGCGTTGTGCCGGTGCTGGCGATGGACTGGGGTGTTGACCCGACGGTGATTGCCGAAGCCCGTCAACTGTATGTCTTTCAACGGTTACCACACCATCTGTTGCCGCCATTGTTTTCGCTGGAAGGGGCAACACGTTATCTAGGGCTCTATTTGTTGTGGTTGCTGTTTGCGTGGAGCATCGTCCCGAGCGATGCGCAGCGCCGGGTGCGTTGGTTCACGCTCTTGGCGATGACGATCGCGGCGTTCGGCATCCTGCTCTCCTGGGCGACGTGGCATCGCGCCGATCTGGCCGCCACCTGGATGCGTTATTATTGGTTTCGCCTTGCCGATTTCGCGTTGCCGCTTGGGGCGGCGTTGGCATGGGTTGCGTGGGCAGCGGGTGGTAGCAAGCAGTTTGCTGGACGACCAACATCTGGCCGTAAACGCCATTGGCGGCTGGCGGCGCCGATCGTGGTGGCTGGAATTTACCTTGTGACTCACGGTCGACAAGTGCTGACTTCCGATCCGGCCCGCTCGGAGGTGGCGAGCAAGGTCGAGAACGCAACCGATTGGCGCTCGGCGACCGAATGGGTGAAAGCGAACACCCCGCGCGACGCCGTCTTCCTGACTCCGAAGACGGCGCAAACCTTCAAGTGGCGCGCTGGCCGGGGGGAAGTCGTCAACTGGAAGGATTTGCCGCAAGACGCCCGCGGAATTGTCGAGTGGTGGCGGCGGATGGTCGACATCTATGGGCGTGAAGAATACGCCGTCAATTCATGGGAATACGGTTCGCTGGCAGAGTTGACGCCGTCACGGCTGCGCGAATTGGGGCAAAAGTACGGCGCCACGTACCTGCTGACGGAGAGCGACCCGCCGCTTGATTTGCCGCGTCTGTACACGAACGGGACGTACACCGTTTATGCGCTGGAAGTAGCGCGATCGGGGAGGGGCGAGTAGCTCATTCGCTGACGATTGGGCCTACTCATGCCGCAGCGCTTCGATGGGATCCATCGCCGCGGCGCGCATGGCGGGATAGAGTCCAAAGATCACCCCCACGCTCATGGAGATGAAGAACGCCAGGGGAATCGACCACGGCACGATCACCGGCATCACCGTGCGAATCACCTCGGGCAGTTCGGCCATATTCTGAGGAAACGCCATCTCGAGCGCTCTGCGCAAGACGTTGGTGAGCGGGCCACAGATCAGACCGCCGAGGATTCCGGTGGCGCCGCCAACCACGGAGAGGACCACGGTTTCTACCAGGAACTGGCGGGTGATGTCGCGGCGCTTGGCGCCAAGCGCGCGGCGGATGCCAATCTCGCGGGTGCGCTCGGTGACGGTGGCGAGCATGATGTTCATGATGCCGATGCCGCCAACGACTAGTGAGATGGCGGCGATCAAGCCCATGAAGATCATGAACATGAGTTGCGTGGTCTTGGCCTGTTCCAGCAATTCCAGTGGCACCGTGACGGCGATATCGTTTTGCTTGTGGTGATCGGCGAGCGTTCGCTTCACCAGTTCGGCGGTCTCCACGACGTTGTCGACGGAGTTGACGCGCAAGGTGATTTGACTGAGTTCGACAATTTCACCCTCGAACGAGCCGCTGCGACGGACAACGACCGAATCGCCAATGCGCTGCCAAAGAGTCTCAATGGGGACATAGACATCATGGGAAAAATCTTGGGCCGACAGCGAACCGCCGATGCCCGCCATGGCTTGGCGCGGCTTGAGTACGCCGACGACGACGTAGTAGTCGGTCTCAATATGGATTGACCGTCCGATCGGGTCTTCGTAGGGAAAGAGCTTTTCCGCGACTTCGGAGGCCAGGCAGCAGACCTTTTCTTTTTGATTGAGCTCCACTTCGGTAATGAAATGGCCGCGCTCGACTTCGAGTTGAGTGACATCGGCATACTCGGGCGTGCAGCCGACGAGACGGCCATCGACAACCGGCCGATCGGCATAGCGAAATTGCTGGCGAATCTCGCGAATGCGCAAGGCGCGTTCGACCGTGGGGAGAGTCGCTTCCAGTCGAGTATGGTCCAGCCGTGTGAGGCCATAGGGAACCGGTCCACGAACCTGCGCGGTGGCCTCGTTGGCCGGTTTGATCGAGCGGACAATGATGTTGTCGGCTCCGAGTCCGCGGATTTGTTCTTGCGCCTTGCGACTGATGCCTTCGCCAATGGCGAGCAGCCAGATGACGCTGGCCACACCGATGAACATGCCGAGCACGGTGAGCAGCGAGCGCAGCGGATGCAAGAGCAGGCTCTTCACCCCGAGCACCCACGTGCGTAGTCCCAGGCCCATCATCGGAAGCGCTCGTCGGATTGCAGCAGTCCGTCCCGGAGTCGAATAATGCGCCGCGCGCGGCGGGCCACTTCGTCTTCGTGCGTGACCATGATGATTGTTTTGCCCGCGGCGTTGAGTTTCTCCAGCAGATCGAGAATTTCGCCAGTGGTCACTGAATCGAGGTTGCCGGTGGGTTCGTCGGCCAGCATGAAGTAGGGATCGTTAACGAGGCTGCGAGCGATGGCCGCGCGCTGTTGTTGACCGCCGGAAAGCTGAAACGGCCGATGCTTGAGTCGCTCGCCAAGGCCGACCAGTTCGGCCAGTTCGTGACAACGAGCGCGATCGGCCGCGCTCACGCGCCCACGATAGTGCAGCGGCACTTCGATATTTTCGAGCACCGTGAGTTGCGGAATCAGGTTGTACGATTGGAAGACAAAGCCCAGGCGCGAGGCGCGAATTTCGGACAACTGGTCGTCGGACATGCGCGCGACGTCGTCGTCGCCAAGAAAGTAGTTGCCTTCGGTGGGGCGATCGAGACAGCCGAGCAGATTGAGGAAGGTGGATTTGCCCGATCCGGAGGGGCCCATCACGGCGACATAATCCCCTTCCGGCACATCGAGCGTGATGCCGCGGAGCGCGCGGACGCGCTCGCCTTCAAGAAGGTATTCCTTCTTGAGGTCGGCGACGCGGGCGGCGAATCGAGCGGTTGTAATCACAAGTGCGCTGGACGAGGTGACGAAAGCGGACTGGTGTCCGCTGAAGGGGGTGCGAGACGAGTCGGTGGATTACAGACCGGACGCGCCGGCGCCGGCGGCCGCGATCGCGCCGCCTCCGCCCGGGCCACCCGGTCCGCCGGCGCCCGCCATTTGGGCGCGCATGCGGTTCATGGCGGCGAGCAGTTCG
>JAIBBY010000047.1 GCA_019694455.1 Pirellulales bacterium | reverse complement strand
GTTCGATTCCCGCCGCCTCCACTTTGGCAGCCGATGAAGGCTGATGCCGAAAGTATTCAAAACCCTTGCCCTGGCAAGGGTTTTGGCGTTTATAGACCGACCGCTCCTTAAATTGTTGCGTGTGATGTGCGTATGCCAGCCGCAGGCTCTTGAAACAGTTCGACGAACTGTCTGCCAATTGGGCCTATGCTCGTGCCTTGCTGGCGTTCCGGCTTAGTGGTTGGTCGGAAGCAGCAAACCGCGAATTGCAATCCGCAGTTCGCATCAATTGCTAACGTGCCGGAACTTCTCGCTTCCGATGGTCCGATCCCGCTGCCTCCGCACCATGCGCTCGGCAACTTTGGAGAAGCCTGCATTGCTGTCGACTTGTTGCGTCCGGCGTTTCACGCCACTGACGGCGCCGTGGCATGGCTGATCGAGTCGCTGCCCAAACGCAAAAATGATTCGGACAAGCTGCGTCGCGAAAGGCGGCGGAAAGAACGAGCCAAATAAAGGAAGCGCAAAAAGCGATAGATCATTTGCCCCCGTTGCCGGGCAAAAACAGGTAGTGGCAAATCATCGGCCAGCGACTTGCGCGAAAGCCCCCTTCGGCCAACATCAGAAAATTGGTTTAGGTGACAAAACGGGTGACATCGCCGAACGCCTCACCCAAACAAATCGTCGTAAGTCGAGCGGAGGGCAAGGGATTCGAACCCTCAACCGGTTTCCCGGCACCTGATTTCGAGTCAGGCCGCTAGCCATTCGCATACCCTCCAGGCAGCGCACAGCCGTGATTCAAAACCGATTTCAAATAGCCCGCAAGCGGCTAGTGCGCTCGGTTTTGCGCCACGGCAATACGCAAATCTAGCGACACGTCGCCCTAGTGGCAAGTTCGCCGCTCGCCGCGCGACTCCGCAAACCAAGCCGCGAACTCTCGAATTCCATCGCGGAAATCGACTCGCGGCGCGTAGTCCAGCAGTCGCTTGGCCTTCGTCAAGTCGGCGTTGGTGATTGGCATCTCCCCTGGCTTGGCCGGCAGGCGTTCAATCTGTGCGGGTCTGCCGAACGCCTCTTCCAACAATCGAATCAGCTCGGTAATTGGGATTGGTTCGCTGTGTCCCAAATTGATGCATTCCCCCACCGCGGCTTCGACGTTGAGCGCTGCTTGCAAACCATCACAGATATCCGAGATGTGCGTGAAGTCGCGGCACACCGAGCCATCGCCAAACAATGGCAGTGGTCGGTTCTCCAAGATGGCCTCGCTGAAGATCGTCAGCGCCAAATCAGGGCGCAGCCGCGGACCGTATACGCTGAACGGCCGCACGCAAACCACCGGTGTCTGATATAGCAGCCAGTAGGTCAGGCTCATCAACTCGGCCGCACGTTTGCTGGCGCCATAGGGGCTGAGCGGAATCCCCAAGGGCGCATCCTCAACAAACGGCGCCAGCGCGTCCTTTCCATACACCGTCGACGACGATGCCAGTACAAACCGCGACACGCCATGCCGCCGCGCGGCCTCCAATAGGCATTGAGTGCCAAACACGTTGGCCCGCTCGTAGATCAGCGGATGATCAACGCTGTAGCGCACTCCGGCATAAGCTCCCAGGTGCATCACCTCGCGCACCTGTTGCGCGGCAAACAGGCGAGACATCGCATCGACATCGCAAAAATCCGCCTCAACCAACGTCACACGTCGATCGGCTGCGAATCCCGCAATGTTCTTCCGCTTGAGCCGCGGATCGTAGTAGTCGTTGAAATTGTCGAGACAGATCACGCGCTCGTGCCCGAGCCGCAACAAGTGCTCCACAAAATGGCTGCCAATGAAGCCGGCGCCGCCTGTCACCAAGATGCTCATGCCAGCGTTTTTCCTGATTCACATGGGAAGCCCAATCAACGCCTTGAGCATGCTGAGCGGCTCCAGTCACCCCAGTTTAGCAGGAGACAACTCTCAGTTGGCGCGCGCGTTTCCTTTTTGGCAAAAGCGAGAAAATAGGGAACACACGGCCCCCCGTCAGCCCTTTTCCAGGCGTCAAACTTTCCGCAATCGGTATTCGTTGGCCGAAAACATCGAAGACTGGGCGCTCTAGCGCCGATGATTCCGAATATGCCGCTTGTAGCGGTTTTACCAGTCCTGCCGTTGGCGTCAGACTGCCGACGGCCGGTACCGGGGGGATGCAATGCACAGCGATGTTCGATCCTTGACGCTCTTCGCCGCCATGCTGCTGGCCGCGCTGCAAAGCACTGGCTGCGCCTATTACAAGTTTCAGTCGGCGCTCGAAAGCGTGCCGGCCGATGCCTTGGCCAACATGCCGCGCGAACTCGCCAAGACCAGCCTGCCCGACTACCGTATCGAACCGCCCGATGTGTTGATCATCGAGGCGATCAAGGTGGTTCCCAAGGCGCCATACCGCATCGAAACACTCGATGTCCTACAGGTGCAAGTGCTCGGCGCCCTGCCAGAGCAGCCCATCGCCGGCTCCTACCAGGTGCAGCCCGATGGCAACCTCGATCTCGGCCCGCCGTATGGCGCCGTGTATGTCGAGCGCCTGACAATTCAAGAAGCGGTCGACGCGGTTCAAAAACACCTCGATTCCATCCTGACCGAATCGGTCGTCTCCATCAGTTTGGTGCAATCGGGCGCACGGCAGCAGATCGAGGGCGAACACAATGTCGGTCCCGATGGCAAGGTGCAACTGGGCGTCTATGGCGCCGTTTTCATCACCGGCATGACTGTCGCCGAAGCCAAACTCGCGATCGAGGAGCATCTTTCCCAATTCCTCGAAAAGCCCCAGGTGTCGGTCGACATGTACGCCTACAACAGCATGGTGTACTACGTGGTGCAGCAAGGAGCCGGGCAAGGCGACTCGATCGATCGCTTTCCCGTCACCGGCAACGAGACCGTGCTCGACGCGCTCTCCAACATCAACGGCTTGTCCAATGTGTCGTCAAAACGCATCTGGGTCGCGCGCCCCGCGCCTCACGGAGTGGGGCACGAGCAAATGCTGCCGGTCGACTATTGCGCCATCGTCTCTGGCGCGGCGACAACGACCAACTATCAACTCATGCCCGGCGACCGCTTGTTCATCGCCGAAGATAAATTGCTAAGACTGAACAACGCCATTGCCAAACTCACGGCGCCTGGCGAGCAGGTGTTCGGATTCACCCTCCTCGGCGCCAACACCGTGCGAATGTTCAGCTTCTTCGGCGGTGGCAGCAATGCATTCCTCGGCGGTGGTGGATTCTTCTAATTCTGTGGCACATGAGAGAACGGCGCGGCTTTGTCAACAAGACTTTGACAACGGCGCCACGCGGAGACCTGTTCGATCGCTCTCCATTCGGAGCGTCATACATCATGAAAAATCAAAGCGCTGCGATATCTCTGATCTTCGCTTCCTTGGTCATGGCTTGCTGCACGGTGCAGGCAATCGCCCAGCAATCTTGCCCGCATTGCTGCAACCGCATGCCTCAGCACTACCCAACCGGGCCGTTCCACGGGCTATACCCCACTTGCTGGCGTCGTTTCACAGCGCAGCCAGCATGCCCTAAGTGCCCGACTCCCCATCCCACGGTTGTTGCGCCCGCCGCGGTCACTGCGCCGCCGGCCAAATCACCGGCCGACGCGCCTCCGCGAACCTCCGCATCCGGCGACGCCGCGCTTCCTGCGAAGACCGACTCTGCCAGCGCGCCTGCGTCTGAGCAATTCTCTGCCGAGCGCCACCCGGCAGATGCGCTTCCCGCCGAGAACTACCCCGAAAACTCCCCGGCCGCGCTGCCTCAGGCAAAAGGCGAACCGCAAGACCGCTTCGACCCCAATCTTGCGGTGATGGCGCTACCCAGCCATGAACACCAAACAATTTCGGCCGGCGGTCGACTCGCGGCAGATCCCCGCCGCCCTGCTGAGACAGCGTCCTACCTGCCCCCACGTCGGGTGACCAATGTCATCCCTGCGGCGATGCCGCTGCCAGAGCGGGTCATCTCCCCGCTGAGCCGCGAACCGCTCCAGCAGCCTTCCAGTATCGAGCAGGCGCAGGCGTTGATGCCGCCCGAATACAGCCCCGCGGCCGATTCAAGCGGTCACCGTCCCACGCGCCCCGTAGTCGAGTGCGCGCAGTTCCAAGAGCCAGCGGCCGCTACGCAGCGCCGGCCCTCTCTCTTTCAACGCGCCCTACAGCCGCGCTTGCAAAGCCTTCCCCCGGTCGAATAGTCCGGCGCCGGCTCGGGCAGCTTCATGCGTTGCGCGTGCGAGCGAATCAAATCTCCGGCCATGCACGCACCAGGCGCTTCGCAGCCAACGGGCGGCATCTCGTCGCCTTTAGTTCGCTGGAATACAACGTACATAGCGCGACGGGCGCCTCGTGCGCCCATCGAGAAGTTCACCTTGCGTCGATCGGGCGGGCACTGCCAGACCAGGTAGTCCCATCGCTGAGCCAACCATATCGCGATGCTCATCGCAATCTGGTTCGGCATCCGAATCCGCGTACCGCGTGAGACCCGGGTGGTAACGAGTCCCCATCGTGACATGCCACGGTGAGTCCGGGTCATCGACACCGAAATCAGATTAGCCCCTCCGCGCGATACCAGTCAGCGCGCGGAAATCCCATCAGGGATTACCAAAGGATGACTGACAGTGCCGATGGCTCAGGTAGAACCGAACCCGGCCTCGACGCCGTTATCGGCCCCGGTTCATCATGCCGGCGCCCGATCCTTGCTGAATCATCGAGCGGGTGCTGAACCGACTGCCCATCTGAGAGCCCATTTGACGCCCATAGCCCTGGCCACTGATGGCCGACACCGTGCCACGCGGACGCGCGCCGCCACCACCGCCGCCGACTGGCAAATTGCCATAGTAATGCGAATGGTGCATGTAATGGGTCGAATGTCCCGTCACCGGCAGGTTGGGATTAGCACCGGCAACCGGCTGCTCCATCATCTGCCGCTGCATCTGCTGAAAATTGCTCTCAAACTCATTATTTACCCGCAATTGCTGGAATTCGGGTCGCACCAGGTTGTAGTAGTTATTGGCTACGTTCCCCGGGCGCATCAAGTTCAAGTAAGGACTGACGGCCGGCTTGTTGCGCAGCGTATTTTGAAACCGCTGATTGCCGCCACCGCGATACGATGGGCCCACCTGCGCCTGAGTCATCGCTGGCGCCGACAGCATCCCGGCGGCGATCAGGACAATAAATGGGTGTCGTATCATGTTCGTTCTCCTGAACTGCGATTCGGTGGCACAATCGCTACCGTCTGATTATACCGCCAGCATTCCGTCGAATTCAAACTCGAGCTGGGCGCAGACCGCCACATAGTCAATTTTCGGCTGCGTGGGCGGCGGCACTTGTGCCTACTTCGTCAGCAAGCGATCGATGCCGCGCAATGCCGTCTGTCACGGCAACTTACGGATCAGCCACGGGCCAAGCAGGCGGCAAAAACTCACCGGCATGCGCTGCCATGCCCGCGTCGCCAGTGAGTACGATTCGTCGATGCGCGTCGTCCGTTGCGCCCGATCGACACCCCGAATCTGAAAGGGATGCCATGGCAAAGGCAATATCTCGGCGCCCCACTGCTTCTTGAAGCGATACGGCCCGCTGTCGAGCGAACTGCGCCCAAAATGAAACCACGTAAGGCCTCGCTCGCACGCCTGCTCCAATAGGCGCCAGTACATCACATGATTCACACAGTAGCTATTGTATTTGCGCAGGCTAGATGCCCACGGCACCTCCAGCCGATTGCCGTTGTCCAACGTCAACGCCGCGCCAACCCCCGCGCCCTGATAGCGCGCCAGATGCACGCGCGCTTCCGCCGGAAAAGTCGCGACCACTTGCTCAAAGAACCGTCGACTATGCGGCGGACTTCCCAGATCGCGCATGTTCGTTGAATAGATGGCGTAAAACTCATCCACCAGCTCAGCGCTGCCGGTCTGCATCGTCAGTCCCAGTTTCTCCCCCTTGCGAACCTGATTGCGCACCTTGGCCCCAATCCGATTCCACAGCGCCGCCGGATCGGCCTCGAGCCGCAATCGAAACAGCGCCTTGTCGCCGCGTGGCGCCGGCCAGCCAGTCACCAGTTGCGGCTGCCGCAGTTCCAATACATCCGCCCCCAATTGGGCGGCGCGTTCCATCGCCCCCTGCAACAGCGCATCTCGAGCTTCATCGTCGTCGGCCACGATGCCGGCCGTATCAAACCATGGCAGCGACACCAGCCGGCGTCCGAATAGCCAGCTCTTCTGCCAAACGAGCGGCAATGCTCCGACCATTTGCCCCTCGCGCAGCGCGGCCAACCGAGTCAGCCGTAGGCCATACACGGCAAATACCGCGTCCCAGCTCGCGCGGAGATAAACACCTCCTTCGCGATGCTTGCGCGTGTATTCGTCCCAAACCAACGGCTCCACATGCTCGTCGATTGTTGTCAGGCGCACATCCTGCGTCGCGCTGGCGATCAGAGGCGCAATTCTGTTTGCCGACGCTGCCATTCAAGTACCGGCCGTGTTCGTCACACGGCCTCGCGAGTTTGTCCATCCAAGCGCGCGCCCGTTCCCTGTGGCGCGCCGTCCAGCACCTGGTCGTATACCGCTTGCACCCGCGCCATTCGCGTGCGGAAACTGTACTGCGTTTCCACGCATTCGCGTCCCGCTGCGCCAAATCGCTCGCGCAGCGCGGCCTCGTCCAATAGCAACATCGTAGCGGCAGCCAACTCGTCTGGCGCGGGCAATTTCACCAAGAAACCATTTTCTCCGTTGCGCACCAGCCTTGGTACCCCGCCAACTTCCGTGGCGACCACCGGCAATCGCATCGACATCGCCTCGAGCAGCACATTCGGCAACCCCTCGCGCAAGCTCGAAAGCACAAACACATCGAGCGCCTCGTAAAACGGAATCGTGTCGGCCAAATGCCCCACCAGGTCGACTCGGTCGCCCAACTGAAGCTCGGCGACGCGCTGCGCCAATCGCTGCCGTTCTGGACCCTCGCCCGCCACCAGCAAATGGGCGTCGTAGCCCCGATCCACCAATCGCCGCACCGCCTCAATCAACAGATCAAAGCCCTTTTCCGGAAACAGGCGGCCCACGCAACCCAGCACCAGGCGTTCCGCGGGGATTCCAAACCTTCGCTTGGCCTCGTCGCGCGGCGCGCGCGGTCGAAAGTACTCCGCGTCGATCCCATTCTCGATCACCGTCACCCGCTCCGCCGGCAACTTCAGATCGGCGATCGCCGCCGCCAGATCGTCGCTCACCGCGATCACGTGTCGCATGCGGCGCAGCGCCCACCGATCGAGCCGATAGTACCAATCCAGTCGCCCGCCAAGCGTCACATACCCGTGCATGGTGGTCACAACCGGCAAGCGAAACCAGCCTCCCAACAGCACCGCCAGGATGTTCGTCTTGTAGTCATGCGGATGCAGCACATGCGGCCGAAACTCGCGAATCTCCCGCACCAGCCGCCAGACCGTTCGCGGGTCGATCGCTCCCCGCTCCGGTATGTCGACCAGCGGCGCCCCCAAGGCCGCCGCCCGCTCCGGCATGTCATAGTCCGCATCGTCGGCGGGGCGAATATACGCCAGCCGCAACTCGTAGCCGCTGGCGATGAAGCGCTGACTGTTCAGCAGCGTCTTTTCGGGTCCGCCGCCACGGCCAGTCACGGTTCGTAGATGCAAGATGCGTGGCACGTTATGGCCTGAGTTGATGCCCCAGCGTTGAACCGATGCGTCTACCGGGCGGCCGCCGCGATCGCGTCCAACTGATGACGCAATTGTCCGGCCTTCTTGTCCCAATCGTCGTCGGCGACCGCCGCCTGTCGCGCGCCGCCCTCGTCTGGTGACTCACTCAACGATTGCCGCACCGCGGCCACGAACGCCTCGTGATCTTCGCCGACACGGACATGCGGTACAAATCGGTTGACTTCAGCCACGCTCACGCTCACGGTGGGCTTGCCAGACGCCAGGCACTCGCGCAGCTTGAGCGGGCAGCTTTGCCGGATCATCTCGTCGTCCACGTACGGCAGCAGCAGCACGTCGAGTCCTGCCAGCCACTCGGGCAAGTCAGCATAAGGCTGCGCCTCTAGGAAGTGTACGTTGGAAATCGACCGAAACGACTCGGGGCAGTGGTCGACCCGCCCGATCATGCACAAACTACCTTCGGGATTCGCCCGCGCGACGGCGCTCAGCAGCCCAAAATCGAGCTTTTCGTAAATCAGACCGAAAAAACCGATGCGTGGCTGCGGTAGCGCCGCAATGGCAGGCGCGATCGTCGCGCTTTGCGCCAAGGCAAAATGCCCGCAGTCAACACCGTGCGGAAAGTACTCGCACCGCGCAAGTGATCGCAATCGAGCTTCCAGTGGCCGCGACACCGCCAGGATCAAATTCGCCGCCGTGGCGGTTTCTCGTTCCATGTTGGCCAGCGCTTCGCGCTCCGCGCCGGGCCACTGGCTGTAGTCGTCGGTGCAATAGTACACCAGCCCCGCGCGCGGCAGGCCGCGAATCAGCGATTGCACAAATGGCAACGTCGTCAACACGGTCGGCCGACTCATGTCGATCTGACGAAAGACCTGCCGCAAACGCCATGTCACCAGTTGCCGGCTGGCGCCGCGCGCCAGCGGATGGCCAATCTTGGGCAACATCGGCAAATCGACTACCCACATCGAGTCGGCCACTTGCCGCAACCCATGTCGCCAACTATTCAATTTCTCGACACCACGCCGCAGGGTGAAGCGATCCGCCTTAGGGCTGCGCGTGCCGATCGTGTTGGCCCACAAGATGCGATAGTGTGGCTGCAATCGCTTGACCAGGTGTTGACAACTCGATGGGTGCCGCCCCCAGTCATCGGCGAAAACGAGCAACTCACGAGATGCCGCGACGCCCCGAGTCATGTCAATAGCTCGCTATACATTCGTTCGTAGCTGGCCAGCATCTGCTCTTCGCTGAACATCGCCCGCGCGCGCTCACGGCCCTGCTCCGCCATTTGCGCTCGCTGCGCTGGATGACGAGCAAGTTCCAGCACGTGCCGCGCCAACTCCGCGTCATCCCCAGCCGGCGCCAACATTGCATGAGCAGGAGGCACAATCTCGGCCACCCCCCCTACTGCCGTCGAAACCACCGGCCTGCCCGCCGCTTGCGCTTCGATGAGCGTCAGCGGGATCCCCTCGCTGATGCTGGTCAACAAGAACAGATCGGCCGCGGCCAACAACTCGGGGATATCGTGCCGAGTGCCCAGCAGCCTCACCTGAGGCGCTAGGTTCAGTTCGCCAATCATACTCTCAATGGCGCCGCGCTCCGGTCCATCGCCAACCAACAGCAATCGCGCGTCCGGCAGTTCGTTCACCACGCGCCGCATCGTCTTTAGCGCCGTGCCATGATCCTTCAAGTGATCTAATCTCGCGACTTGCAAAATAGCCAATTGTTCCGGGCCAAGTCCCAACGCGGCTCGTGCTCGCTGCCGTCTCCCTTCCACAAAATCAAAACGCGACAAGTCCACACCGTTATAGATCACCTCCACGCGCTGCGCTGGCAAACCTTCGTTGACGATCAGCGCCTGCCGCACCGCCTCGCCCACACCCACCAGGCGATCGCGCTTTGACAGGAAAATGCGATTGAACAACATCCGCTTGCGCCGCGGATAGTCGGGATGCCATCGACCATGTTCGGTGAAGATCACCGGCGGCCCGCGCCGCGGCCCACGCGCCGCCAGTGAGTAGAAGAATGGGGTGTACTGATGCGCGTGCGCCAGATCGACGCTCTCATCCCGGAAATATCGACTCAGCCGCCGAGCGCAACTCAAGCTGACTCCCGCGCCGCGATCGAGCACCTCCACGCGGTACCCGTCGTGTCGCAACACCCCGCCGAGTTCTCCCAACTCGTCAAGACACACGAACGATACGCGGTGTCGCGCGCTGGCGAATCGCCCCAACGTCGCGGCCAAGCGCTCCGCTCCCCCCACCGTCAGCCCATGCACGACCTGGCAAATATGCCCCGACCGGCGCCGCTGCTTGCGCGCAGTCGCGCGGCCGCTCTGCGCATCGCTCAACTCGTCGACTGGCTCAACCACGAGTGGCGCCGCTGGCCGTGTCCGCCAAGCGCTCCCCTGCTTGCGCGTCGCCGTCCACAAACTCACGCTGGCCTAACTCAAAGATCATCATCGCCAACAGCAGGTAGGTATGATTCGCCCGGTTGGCAAAATGATCCTCCACCACCGCTCGCACCGTGTCGGGCACAAACACGCCTCGCGCCAGGCACCGCTCACCCAATAGCAACTCGCGCACCAAGGGGACCAACTCTTGGCGCAACCACAATCCCAGGCGTTCGTACGGTTGGTAGCCAGCCACGCCCAGCTTGGCCAGCACTCGCATCCGCAGCGATGCGATCTTCTGCGTCCACGCCGCGGCGCCAATCCGCGCGCCGGTGTTGGCGTTCACCACATCCAAGAACTCGGCGCGATGCCTTTTCAAGATCGCCGCCTGAATTGTTTCGCCCAGCTTCAAGTGCGTCGGCACCGACAACAGCAGATCGACCAACTCATTGTCCAGAAACGGGACGCGTGTTTCGACCACCGACCCAAACTCGACCAACGACATTGCCGTTTCCCGGCGCAGTCGCTCACTCACAAACAGATGCCAAATCCGTGATATCGGCGGCTCAATGTCGTCCGATTCCGCCAACGCCGTCTGCAGGGTCCCGCGCGCCAGCGCTTCCATATCGTCCGCGCTCATGCCTTTAATCAGCGGCCCGCGAACCTGGTCAAGCATGTACGCCCGCAGATGCGTCCAGAGCCAACTCTCCAGCGCGCTGTCGCTGTCGATTGCCAGGCCAGCCGCGTCGAGCGAAAAGTTATAAGCCTTGGTCATGTGCATCAATTCGCCCGCATGACCACGCAACAAGACTTCGATCCCCAGTTCGCGATACACTGGCAACGTCGGAATCACGATGCACTGCGACAGGTAATGCCCGTCGGTCAGTCGGGTCATGTGCCGCATGTGCGTGGCGAAGTTCGCCAGAAAGTCGCTCGCCAGAATGTGGCTATGGTGATCGCGATTGGTTGTGGCCGACAACCGCTCGGCGCAGCGATGATCGAGCGAACCGTTCATGCCCAGGCTGAGTGAACGAATCGCGACTCGCTCGTGATCGACGAGCGCTAGCACCGATCGCGCGTCGAGGCCGCCCGACAGCGAGATGCCCAATCGCGCCGTGCCGCTGACCGAACGGCTTACCGCCCGCGCAAACGCCTCGTCAATCGCGCCAATCCACTGCGCGTCGGTCGTCGACCCCGCAGTCGGGCTAAAGCGGTAATAGCGCTCCACCTCGACGTGTCGCGCTTGCCAGTCGTACGTCACCCAAGCCGCTGCGGGCAAGGCGCGCACCGCGGAATAAAAGGTGTCTTCTCCCCACAGTTGGCCGTAGCTGAAGAACTGCGCGATGCCGCGCTGGTTCAAGCTGCGAGCAACCTCAGCCTGTGTGAGCAACGCCTTGATCTCGGAAGCGAACAGGAACGTATCGGCGCCGACCGCGTAGTAACTCGGCCTCATCCCATAACGATCGTTCACAAGCGTCGTTTGTCGCGCTTCGAAATCTACAATCGCCGCGACAAACTTGCCGTGCAGTCCGCAAAAAAAATCGCGGCCCGCGCGCTCGTATCCGAACAGCAGCACCTCGGCGTGACTGTCGGATCGAAACTGCGCGCCAGCCGCCTCCAGTGCGTGGCGCTGCTCGTCGTAGTCGTACAACTCGCCATCCATGACGACCAGCCGCGTGCCATCCGCATTGAACACCGGTTGCGGCGCCGTGTTGACAAACCCAAGCGCTGCCCGCCCCACGGCCACTCCTCGCCGCTCGTCAACATGCGCTTCGCGACCATACCAATCGTACAGCCGCAAACTGTCGAGCATGGCTCCTAGCCGCGGCGCAAGCTCCGCTGTGGCGTCGGTCGATACGATGCCGCAGATCCCCGCCATCAGCAACTCGCCTCACTCAATTCGCTGGACATGCGGTTGGTTCCTCCGGTTGATTGCGATAACGCAGCACGCGCGCCGGAATGCCCGCCGCGATGGCGAAATCCGGCACCGCCTCCGTGACCACCGAACCCGCCCCAATGACGCAGTGGCGCCCAACGTCGGCCAGCACCACGGCGCGATCGCCAATCCAGGTGTCGGCGCCGATGTTGATTCGTCGCCACTGCCCCGCTTGCTCACGAATCGGCACGTCCAACCGCTCAATCCCATGCTGGCCGCCGCCATTGGCGATTGACACATGCGACCCCAGCAGCACATCATCGGCGAGATCGACATCGCCAATCGAACCGAACGGGCCAATATACACGGTGCGGCCAATGCGGGCGGTCGGGTGGGAGATCACGGTTCCAAACGATATGCACGCGTCGTCGCCGCAGCGCGCCAGGGCTAAGCGATAAAATCCCCAGCGCAAGTACTCGCCTGTCAGACCAGGTACGAGGCTCAAGGCCTGCGACCAACCCGCAAATGCGCGCACGGGTCCCAGTAGCGCCGCCCCCAATCGAAAACAGACATATGGCGCCACCATACACACAATCGCCGCGCCACGCAGCAACGACTTGATGCCTGCGCGCAAGTTGCTCGATTCATCGGTCGGCGCCGTGGCTTCGATCTGCGGTGCGACGATTTGTGTCTCCATCTTGATCGATCGCTATCGCGCTTAGGTGATCGTCGATGCAGGAGGTCGTAGCGCCGTTCCCGCCAGGGAGTCTTCGCCGACCATCACTGGCTGAGACGCGCCCTGGGACGGCTTCGCTCCGCGGCCACGCCAGGACCGTATCCCTTGCAACACGAACCTCGGGCAGCACGTCAATAAGTATAGGACGCCGGCGCGCAGCGTCGGCCGCCAACCGAGCGAGCGGCGAAAACAGGGACGTGCCGACCGCAAATCGGCCACGTCCAGATGCGCCACCCCCAGCGAATCATACAACCGAGCCATGCGCTCTCGAAAAACAGGCGTCCGTTCGACGTCAGCGGCAATTCGCTCCAGCAATTCAGCCTCGTCCCCCAGCATGCGACGCCGATCCCAAGTCCCTTGGTCGGGATGCAATCGAATCACCGTCAGCGGTTCGTCCAGATAGGCGAATCGGCTTACCCGCGCGACTTTCAGCCACAGTTCGTAGTCTTGTACGCTGTTGCCAGCAATCCCTGTGTCAAAGCCAACCGCTCGCAGCACACTGGCGCGCGTCAATACGCTTGAATTGCGAACGTGATTTTCCAGCAACAACTCGCCATAGCAATCACCCGTCAATCGCTCCGGTCGCGCGTCGGGATTCAATGGGCCAGTGAACTGCTGACGCGCCTCGTCGAAGTACCGAACCTCGGTATGCGCAAGTCCAAGGCGATCATCACCCCTTAGCGCCGCCACCTGCCGGGCCAACTTACCTGGCAGCCACCAATCGTCCTGATCCAGAAAAGCGACGTACTCCCCCCGCGCGGCTCGCACACCGGCGGCTCGCGCCGCGCCAACGCCAAGATTCGGCTGTTCTAGCACCCGTATCCTATCGCCATAGCGGCGCAGCATTTCTAGCGAATCGTCGGTCGAGCCATCGTCGATGGCAATCACCTCCAGTGAGCAGTCCGTCTGCGCCAGCGCGCTTTCGATCGCCTGCCCCGCCAGCGCCGCGCCGTTGAACACCGGCAGCACCACGCTCACCAACGGACTCTGCTCGCCGCTAGCCACGCGCAAGCTCCACCGTCTGCGCATGCCTCGCCGCCACATCTCTTAGCACGGCTTCAATCTGTCTGGCATGCGCTGGCGCCGAGAAACGCTCCTCCGCACGCCGGCGGGCGGCGGCGCCCATGCGCTCGCGCAAGACCTGGTTGCCGATCAATCGTTCCAGGGCCGCTGCCAGCTCCGCATCATCGTCGATCGTCACCAACAGGCCCGTCTCGCCATCCACAATGATCTCACTCGGTCCCTGTACCCGCGTGGCGATGGTTGGTTTGCCTAGCGCAGCGGCCTCCACCAGCACCAGCCCAAACGATTCCTCACGGCTTGGCATCACCACCAAATCACTGGCCGCCAACAGCGGCCTTGCATCTGCTTGAAATGGCAACAGCCGGCATTGATTCGCCAGGCCTAAGCGCTCAATCTGTCGCTCTAGCTCGGCTCGCAAGGGCCCATCCCCCGCAAATACGCATAACGCCTCCTTGCTCACCCGGCACGCCGCCAGCGCTCGTACCAGATGCAGCGGATTCTTACGTTCCGACAACCTCCCTAACATGGTCAGCACGGTCACGTCACTCGGCAAATTCAACTGTCGGCGCGCCGCCTCCTGGCTCGGCGCCTCCGCCACGTCGAATCGCGACGCATTGTGAATCGCAATCGATTTTTGTTCTGAGATCTCGGCGCCCGCCGCTTGCCGCGCGCTTTCCGATTCGAAAATCACCCGTGCCGACCAACCACCAATGCACCGCTTGATCGCGGATAGCGGCAACAGCCGCGGCCGCATGTGCGCGGGGGTCAGCACTTCATGCACGTGCCAGACATGCGGCACGCCCGCGCGCCGTGCCGCGATAGCCCCCTCGGGGATCACCGCTGTGTTCGTGTACACAAGCTCAATTCGCTCACGCTGCACCAATTCGACCAACCAACGCACATTGGAACACGATCGCATCAACAAGTTCTGAAAGTACCAGCGGCCCGGTTCAAAACACATCCACCAGCACAGCGGACGCGTATGCGTCGGAATACCGCGCTCCAGCGTGCGTGCTGACAGAGGCCCCTCTCCCGCGAACACCACAACCGGATCAATTTGCGATCGATCGAGATGCGCCAGTAACGTGTCCAGACACAACTCGGCCCCGCCAATCAGCGCCGAATGCCCAATAAACAAGACACGCGTCGGACGCGCTATCGGCGGATAGGTTGCCGTGCCGATCTGCATCAGTCGTGGTAACCATAGCGCCGGTTCCAGTCGCTCCCGCCGTGCGCATTAAAGTACGCCAGCGCGTCGGGCGGCAATTCATCGCGCCATCGCTCGTCGGCGCGAATCTCGCCCTTGAAACTGAGCCGCATCGTATTGCCCACGATGTGCCGCTGGCTCAAGTCGGAGTAATCCAGCGACAATCCCGACTCAACCCCCAGGAACTCGAACAGCCGTCGGCAAACGCCGTCGCAGTCAGTCGTCAAATCTTCAATGCGCAGGTGAAACACGCGCTCGGGCCGCACATAGCGCTCCCTGGCGCGCTCAATGTTGCGATTGGCCCAGATCCACGCGCCCAGCGCGTGCTCCTTAGAGAAATGATAGTGCCGCATGATCGAATTCATCACGCCGCGCCCGTCGCGCACCAACACAATCAATCCCAAATCGATGTCGTCGCTACCAGCCAAGAAGCGCAACTGCAACGGATTTTTCGACGTGTCCAAAAAGACTCGGGTCCCCTCGCCGTCGCACACCAACTGGGCAATTGCCACCGATTTCGCCACTGCCTCGCGCGCCTTCGACGCGAAGCGCGTCCGGCCAAACGCCACGTCGCGCGCCGCATCAAAAGCCGGGATGCGAAAACCGTAATAGTACAGCGCCTCGCAGAATCCGCTGCGCGGCTTCGGTTGCAGATCAATGTTCAAATTCCCAATCTCAAACGGTATGCCTGCCCGCGTCGCTTGGCGCTCCAACCCAGTCCAGAAGGCGCACTCGGTGTACATTTGACCGCAAGAACAACGCGTGGCCTTGGGGAAATCCGCAGCCAGCTCCCCCACCGTCGAAACCGCCGGATGCGCGCCAAGCAAACATGCGATCAGCGTCGAACCGCTGTGCATCGCGGACGACAAGTAAACATAGCGCAGGCGGTCGTCCGTGCCCCAATGCGGCGGCGGCTCAACTTGGGGTTGCAGCATCGTCACCGTCGCCATGCGGGACCTACGGCCAACGCCGGTTTGGGAAATGCGGCCGGCGCTGCTCGCGCGACCGCCGGCGCCGGCGCCAGTTTCATGATACCCGCACCCAGCATTGCGACATACGGGGCGATCTCCAGACCTTCGAGACTGACAAAACTCGCCGCCACGCCAAATCCCACAAGCGATGCGACGACGCCTCCCGCCAGATAGCCAAATTCGCGAGCTTCCCCCGTCACGCCCAGCGGTAGCCGCCAGGCCAATGGCAGCAGCTTCCAAATCACGGTGAGGTACATGCCTACCAGGCATACCGCGCCAGGTATGCCAAGCTCCGCCGCAGTTTGCAGCCACAAAGAATGCGCCTCGACAGACACCCCCAGACCATACTCCTTGCTGACGATGGGCCAATGATTGGGCCCCACGCCAAATAGAGGTTGCTTCTGCATCGCGTCCCAGCAATATCCCCACTGCTCAATCCGCGATTCAGCCGAGCGGTCGCGCGTCTCTTCATCCGCGAATGCTGTGACAAATCGCGTGCGCACTTCAGGCCCGGCCAGCCGCACCATCACCAACAACAGCACCGCCGCCATGGCCAAATGACGCGGTTGCCGCACAAACAGAAAGAATGAAAACACGCCGATCACCGTCAGCGCCAACATCCCGCCTCGGGAATAGGAGAACATAATCGCATGCGCCATCAGCAGCGCGCTGCCTAGGCCTGCCGCCTTCTGCCACCAATCGCGCGCGAAAAACCCCAAAAACGACGCCAGCCCAAATCCGGTCACCATCGCGATGGCGGCGCTGTTGTTGTCCAGCCCCGCAAAGCCCATCTGTTGCATCCGGTTGAATCCCTCGAAATACGAAAGATTCATCTCGAACGCCACATACCCCTGGCTCAGCGCGATGACCCAGGCCAGTTGCCGTAGCCGCGCCGCCGAGTTGAGCATGGTGACCCCAGCGACGAACGGCAACACGATCTTCGCCATGTCCATCACAAACTGCCAGCCTAGCGCCGCCTGCGGCGACTGCGCTGCGCTCAGAATCGCCCAGACCCAGTAACCGCAAAACAGCGCCGTCGGCCGGGCGCCGCGGCCAAAGCGCCATTGCGAAAAGCTGTTCAGCGCCCAACTCGCCAACATCGCGATCGCCACGATCCGACTATATCCCAGCGCCGGAACCGACCAATGCCACATCGCGTCGGGCTTGATGATCGCAAAGCTCACATAGACCAATAGCGCGATAAAGGGATCGACAAACGCGCCCAGCGTGCCGACCGCTGTCAACAAGAATGTGAACAGCACTCCCTTCATATCGCCTGCGCGCCCTCCCGTCGTTCGTACACCCCTAACAAGCATGTCTCCGGATAGTGTAGGCCGACTCCCTTCAACCCTCGCCAGAGCGCTAGTTCGCACCGGTGCAAACCGCGAAATCGCGCCAATGTGCGGCAATCGTCCAAGTGCTCAAAGTGGCGTTCCACGAATCCGGCCTCCGCGAACCAGGCCGCCAACTGGCGCCGCGTGTTCATGCGGTACACCACCGGAAAAGTGTCTTTCTCTTCCGTCCGCCACAGCACCCGTTTGATCGAGTGATGCCAGCCGAATGGCGTCCAACGCGCGGCGACGGCCGCTGGCGACCAGCGATGCACCGTGTACACCACCACCTTGCCGCCGACACGGGTATGTCGAGCAACCCGCTCCAGCGCGGCCCGCGGGTTGGCCACATGCTCCGCCACCATCCGCATCGTCACCAGATCAAACATCCACTCCGACTCAAACTGGTCGATCGGCTGTTTAATGCGTTCGTGCAGGTGCTCGTTCTCGTCGATGGTGTCGTCGGGATCGACTCCCACCACGCGACCGCAGCGTGCCGCCAATGTCTCGGCCAACGGCCGATTGTGAGGAAACAAATCCCGCCCACACCCCACGTCGAGCCAGGTAACGCCGCTCTGGCAAAGCCGCGCCACCATCGCCTCGTAATACGCGTCGGGCAAGTGATAACCGGCCCGCTGCCGCATCGTCACTCCCCAGCCAAGATGTTCGACGCCTCGATTCGGTAATTCCTCCACCCAAGCCAGTTCCGCCTCGGTCAGTGGCGGCATCCGTTCGTCCACCGTGGCCAGCACGCTGCTCATCGCGTACCTCCCACGATCAAACCGCGCGCCGCTTCGTTTCCTGTGGGCGACTCCTCCTGCCCGGCCGAGACAATGACTCGTCGGCTCGCGAACCAGCCAATCAAAATGCAAACTGCGGCCAACATCGCGTCGGTGATGCTCGGGTTGCGCCCTGGCAACAAAAGCTGCCCTGCTTCGACCACCACCGCGAAGACTACGGCGCCCGCCAATACTGCGATTCGCCAGCGCCCGCCCGCAACGCCCGTCAAAACACCCAGGGCGAGGAACAGCCCGCTATGTTCCACCGCGTGCCGCAACCAGTGGAAGTTCTCTTGACGCTCGTAGTCGGCGAATGGAATCAACGTCACTTCGCGCGCTTTGGCGCTCGCGGCGCCAAGATCCCACACAAAATCAAACGGCTCCCAGACCATCGTCGCGATCAAAACGCACCAGGCGACGAGCATCAACATCGCCGCGCCACGCGTCGCGCGGCGCGGATCGGTCGCCGCGACGCCATCACGCGCGGTCACTCCAGCGCGCCGCGCCGCCAGCCAGCCAATCAACGTGAAGGCGCCGCCCAACACGATCTCCGTGGCGGTCACATCGCGCGACAACACGAAGAGCTGGGCCGCCTCGGCACAGCCGCTGATCAACACCCCCCAGCCCAGCGCCTGCGCCGCCGACAGCGGCGCGCCGACAATCGCTTGCCAATAGGCCAATAGGCAACCCAGCGGCAAGTAGGTCAGCGCCGTCACCACCACCAGCCAAATCCAATCTCCCAAGCTGGCCGAAGGGTCATAGAACGGCAAAACCAGCACATGTCCGCGCCGATACTTGCGATACACATCGGCCGGCGATAGCGTCAATTCCAGCGGCATGAACTGCCACAGCGCGAACCACATCGAGTACAAGAGCGCGACGGGCCCCAATTGGCCATCCAATTGCAACCGCTGCCGCAGGCGGCGCCACGCCGCCAGCAAAGGCAGCCCCGCGAACAACCACAGTCCTGCTCCCAGCGCAGCGCCCACAGTTTCGGCCACCACGTCGTTGGGAGACACTGTCCGATCCGGAAACCACACCTGGGTCAGTTCGATCCCCGCGCTCAGCGCGGCGCAGCCAATAATCACCAGTGCGACCAGCCCACACGCAACCGGCAATGGCCGGTCGATGGTCAGCGCTCCGACCGCCAAGAACCCCAGCGGCGCGAACAACAAGATGTTGGCCATCCAATCCGATCGCGATTTCACTTCAATCGGCGCGCTCATGCGCAGCGTGTACTCGTCCCAAGTAGCCTGCGCCCGCCGCGCTTCCATTCGTAGCGGCGCCAGGCTGCCGTAAATCGCCAGCGCCGCATACGCCGCCGTTGCGATCGCCAATCGTCGCCGATGACTCCACCGCCGCGCAGCGCCCCTCATGTCGTCGCCGGTTCGCCTAGGGGCGGCGCAGGCTTAGCGCCCACCCGCTCGCGCCGTAGTCCCAATAACCGCGCCAGCGGCTCAAAGCAAGCCTGCCAACTGTGCTTGGCTTCGACATGTCGCCGCGCCGCCATCGCCAGCGCACGCCGCCGCGGCGCGTCATTCATTAGCGCGCTGATCCTCTCTCCCCACTCGCGTGGATCTTCCGCCAACTCAACTTCGCGGCCCGGCTGTAACTCCAAACCTTCTAGCGCGGCGGGCGAAACCACCACCGCGCGAGACATCGCCGCTGCTTCCAGCACCTTGTTCTGTATGCCTCGCGCAATGCGCAAGGGCGCAACCGCCACTGTGGCTTGCTCCAAATAAGGCCGCACGTCGGGCACCTGCCCCACCACGCGCACGCCGGCGATCGAATCCAATTGGCGCACCGCGACGGTCGGTTTGCGCCCCACCAGCAATAGCGTGGCTTGCGGCTGACGTCGTCTCACCTCGGGCCACGCCTCATGGCAAAACCAAGTTACTGCGTCGATATTCGCCCGGTAGTCGAGCGCGCCCACAAAGACGCAGGTCCGCCCCTCGGCTTCATCGCTCTGCGTGGCGTGAAAGTAATCCAGATCAACCCCGTTGGGCACGCCAAACACCGGAGTGCTTGGCGCGATTCCGCGAAACAGTTGCGCTTCCGCCTCACTCACTAGCGCCACAGCATGCGACCGGGCGGCCAGTTTTTGCTCCAAGCTTCGGAGTCGACGGCCCTCCAGGTCAAATAGCCATCGCGCCGGCCCGCGTGCCCGCGCCGCGTAGTTGTGCCACTTCTCGCTATCCACATCCACCAAATCCAAAACGACGCGTTCGGCCGGCAACGACCGCGGCAGATAGGCCCCCATGCTGGAGCAAAACACCAGCGCCGCGTCGAACGACACTTCTTTCGACCAAGCATCGACTTGCTGCTTCAGATCGGCCGACCAGAACAACCCTTCGGTCGCTGTTCCGCCAAGCGCCAGTCGGCTCGCGCCGCGCAGCCAACGCCCACGGCCGGCGACCGTGGCGATCGCCGTTCGCTCGCACAATGCCTCCAGCCGCGCCGCCTCGACCTGCGTCAACGGTTCGTCCGCGCAGGTGGCCAGCCACACATCGGCTTCCCGCGCCAAGCGCGTCAGCCAATGATACGACCGAATGCGATCGCCCCGATCGGGCGCCGTCGGCGCGCGATGCGCCAAGTACAAAATGCGGGGACGATTCAAGTCGATCCGATCGGTTCAGTGGTTGCCGCTTGCCTCTGTTGAATGACGTCGCGCAGCCGACCAAACCGAAAGCTGCGCAGCAGCCGCTCCAACTTGCTCTCGGTGCGAGCCAGGTTCACGTAGTGACGAAACCGCGACCGCAGATCAATGCCGGAAATGCGCGGTTGCGCCGCGTCGATCTCCCACGGATGCGTGTAGAACACAAAGGGCTCCCCGGTCGTGGCCGCGAAACTGCGCAACATGCGCGCCGTGACCGTCCAGGGGTAAAGTCGAAAATAGCCCCCCCCGGCGATCGGCAGGTTCACGCTGCCCCAGCGCGCGGTCGTGGCCGGAAACTCCCACAAGGGACCGGCCGCCGTCTGTCGTCGATGCAGAAAACGATCCGCGTTGGGGATGCCATAGCGATCGTGGTGGATCGGAAACACGCTCGAATCGCAGTCGAACCCTTCTTCCGCCAGAATGTCCAGCGCCCACAGCGACGCTTGCGTGATCGAAAAACTTGGCGCGCGGTAGCTCGTCACCGCGTGACCACTGGCGTCTTCGATCGCCGATCGCGAATCGCGCAGGTCACGCCGAAACTCCTCGGGCGACAATTCATACACCAGCCGGTGCCAAAAGCTATGCGACGCCAATTCGTGGCCGGCCTCGGCGATGCGTCGCACCAGGGCCGGAAATCGCCGCGCCACCCATCCCAGCACGAAGAACGTCCCGCTCACCTCGCGCGCCGCCAACAGCTCGAGCAGTCGTTCGGTGTTGCGCTCCACTCGGCTCTCGCGCTCCCCCCAACTCGCGCGATCCACCACCCGCTCGAACGCCGAAACGTGGTAGTAATCCTCCACGTCGACCGTGAACGCGTTCAGTATGTCTGCCATGCGTTACGAAGCCGGTCTAGCGCGGTTTAACCGCCGCGGAGATCGCCACCGGCTCCTGCTTCCCTTGCGCTGGCTTGTTCTTCTTCAAACGCGCCAGACACACGAGATAACGATCCAGACGCGTCAGGCGGCTGCACGTTTCTCCTTTGAGTCCCAACAGCCGCAGCGCCGTGCAACACAAGATCTGCACGTCGAGAAATGGTCCTGCGCGGTCAATGTACTCCGAGTCGAGCACGACCTTGCGACGAACGCTCTCCAGGTCGGTGTCGGGCGGCAGGTTGATCTGCGCCAGTCCGGTAATGCCCGGCTTGGCCCGCAGTCGTCCCAAATACTCCGGAATCTCCCGCGCCAAAACCTCCGTGAATTCCGGACGCTCCGGGCGTGGGCCAATCAGCGACATCTCCCCCTTCACCACATTGAAGAGTTGCGGAAACTCGTCCAGATGCACACGCCGCAGGAATTCACCCAATCGCGTCATCCGTGGATCGTGCGTCGAGGCCCAAACCGCGCCGGTCCCCACTTCGGCGTTCTGCCGCATGGTGCGAATCTTGTAGATCACGAACGTCTTGCCCCCCAATCCCACGCGCACTTGCCGATAAATCCCCGGGCCAGGCGACGTGATGCGCACCAGCACCATCAGGACGGCGATGATCGGCAGCGCGGGAATCAAGAGCGCCACCCCGGCCAACCGGCCCAGCACATATCCCACACGGAAGTACGGCCGGTCCACCGGCGGCGGCACGCGCGGCGCTTCCAACGTGGGGTCGATGGATTGCTTGATCGTTTCAGCGGCTGTCGCTAGCGACATCTCGATGAGCCCTGACGAGTAAGAATTGCGAAAAGTGTCGAACGTAGTTCAGGCCGCGTTGGCCGCCGCGCCGATGGTTTTGCTCAAGATCGGCAAGAACAATTCCAGAAACTCGCGGCAGTTGTCGCTCGATGTTGCCCCCGCCGCATGCGGACTGGCGACCTGCACCTTGTACAGCACGCCGCCCCGATACGTGAATCGCGGATTGTCCGGCGCCTGCCAACCTTTGCCGGCGCTCCAGCCATAGTAAACTCGCAACATCGAATCGTCACCGCCCGGCGCCTGCAAAGTCACGCTCCACAGTTCCGCTGGCGCCGCTTCCGACGATGGAAACGATTGTCGCTGCGCTTTCTCCACGATCTGATAATCTCGGCTTGAGTAACAAACCTCGGGCGTGTGGACCGAAATCGGCCCCGCTGGCCCCACCAGCACCGCCACCGTCACGCGTTGCCCGGTTTGCTGATGAATGTACGTGCGGCTGACATAGCCCGCGCATTGCAGTGTGCGCACCACTTCCTCGGTCAGTTCGCTGGAATGTTGAGCCTCCCAGGGGCCAATCGAGGTCGGCAGCGCTTCCACCGCATCAGCCGCCGCGGCCATGCCGTCCGAGCGATTCCAACGATTGGTGAGATACCCGGTTCCCAGCGCCGAGCCGGCCGTAACAGCCACCACCAGCGTCAGACCAATGACATAAAGCGCCGACTTCATATTGCGCATCGTCCCTATTGGTTGAGCCCTTGCCGTAGTTCGTCCAGCAGCTTCGCCTCGCTGGGCGAGAGCGGCGCCTCGGCCAACTTGTTCTCCATGGCCGCCGCCAGCGTGTCGCGCGCTTCACGAGTCGACTTCGATCGCTGATACGCCGCGGCCAAATGCAGCAACAAGCGCGGATCATTCTTCGCGCCGCTGGCCGCTTCGCGCAGCACCTCCACTGCTTCAGTCTCTTTGCCGTCGTACAACAGGATCATGCCGAGCGAATCCAAAAACTGCGGTTCGCGCCCCGCCAGATTGATGGCCTGGCTCACCAATTCTCGCGCCTCCGCTCGACGCGATTCGTCGGTCGCCAGCACCATGCCTAGATTGTTGAGGGCCAACGCGTGCGACGGCGCCAACTGCACCACGCGCCGGTACAGCGCTGCGGCATCCGCCTCGCGCTGCTGCAAATAGCGCAAGTTCGCGATCGCGTACAGCAGATCAACCTCGTTGGCATGAACGCGCAGCGCTCGTTCCAATAGCGGCTCGATTCGCTCGCTCACTTCCTTCGTCGGCTGTTGTGAAGCCAGCAGATTCGCGGCGAACAACGCGCCAGCGCGCAACTCGTCGGCATTCGACAAATCCACCTCTTCCAAGATCAGATCGACGGCCTCCCCCACACGGCCAACGCTCGCCAACCACATCGCCAACGGTTCGTACAGTTCGGGCGACGCTTCCCGCCCCTGCCGCAACACGCGCTCCGCGTCGGCTTGCAATCCCGACTGCGAGTAAACCATGCCCAGATCGTTCAATAAACGCGCCTTCGCCTCCGCGGTCTCCGCTGCGGCGACTTGGCGATCAACCACCGGCCCAATGGTGCTGACAATCTCGCCGGCGCGCCCCTTCTGCGCGAGCCATTTTGCTCGTAGCGCTAGTGTGCGGATACTGTTGGGATCTTTCTCCTGCAATCGTTCCAAATACGGCGTCGCCGTATCCGCCTGGTTCTGCCGCAATGCCAGATCGACAAAGCCGGCCACGGCCGCCGGGTCCGCGGTCTCTGGCGAGGCGGCCGCCAGCAACTGTTCGCGAGCTTTCTCCAGCCGGCCATCCTGCTCGTAAAGCCGTCCCAGTGTCAGCCGATCCGCGGCCGTCGCCGACCCGTCACGAGTCAGTTGATCCAGAATTCGTATCGCATTTTGCCGATGGTCCTTGCCTTCTCGCGACAGATACAAAGCCACCTGCAAGCGGCGCTCGTCGGCCGTGGCGTCCACGCCGCTGACCAATTGCATCGCCTCGTTCCAGGCTTGTTCGCCGCCGCGCTGAAACAGCAGCCGCGCCAGCCGCATGCGCGGCCGACTGTCGCTCGCATCACCTCGCATCGCGGCGCGCAAATACTGTTCCGCCCGCGCGCCGTCGCGCTGCAAAAAGTAATCCGCCGCCAACAACTGGATGCTCGCGCGGCCGGGCGCCGCCTGCGCCGCCAAGGCAAAATGTGTGGCGGCCTCCTGCTGGTTGCCAAGTTGCTGATTTCCCTGTGCCAACAACAACTCGCGCTCGCCGCGCGGCAACTTTTCGCTCCGCGCCGCTTCGGCCAATAGTTCCCGCGCGGCGTCGGGCTTTTCGTCGCGCAGCAGGTAATTCAACATCGCGCCCCAGGTTCTGGGGTCTTGCGGCGCGCGATCAATTGCGGCGCGAAACGCCGCGGTCGCCTCGTCGTTTTGCTTGGCCAGCGCCAGCACCTGGCCCAGCCAGATCTGTTGCATCGCATCGTCCGGCCAACGGGCCGCGGCCTCGCGCGCCAAGGCGATCGCCTGGCTCGTCTCTCCCTGCCGCATCGACAGCGAGATCGCCAATACCGACAATTCCGGCGATTGCAGCGTGGGGTCGTCAAACGACGCCAAATGTTGCTGCGCCTCCTCGAAGCGATTCTCCGCATAGAGCGCCGTCACCAGCCGCTCCAAGACCTTCAGGCTCTGATCGCCCAACTGCGCTGCCTGCGCGTATTGCTCGAGCGCTTCCGTGTTTCTTCCCTCGAGTCGGGCCACATCGCCGCGCAGCACTGCCGCCCGCGACCAGCGCGGACGGCGCGTCGATACGTCGGCTGTCAGGCGCGCGGCCTCACGCCCGGCCGGCGAGCTGGCGCTCGTCGCTTCGCCCAACAACTGCTCGGCGCGATAGAATCGCCACCAGGTGCCGTTGGCGCCTTCCAGTTTTTCGAGTTGCGCTGCGCTGCGACCCAATAACTTGGTGTCGCCAGCCTCCCAAGCCAGTTCGGCCAAGCGCCGTTGCAATTCCACGTCGCCTGGCGACTCATTCGTCAATCGCTCGAGCAGCTCGATGGCTTCACGCCGCTTGCCTTGCTCCAATAGCACCGTCGCCAGCCGCAAGTTGCCGCGTTTGCGCTCCCCTTCCTCAAATGCCGGTAGCGCCTCGCGTAGCAGCTTTTCCGCCGCGCCATATTCCTTGCGCAGCGACAATAGCTCCGCCTCCAAGAGCGTCTGGTCTCCTCGGCTGACAGTCGACAACTTCTTGAGCGACTCCACCGCTTGCAGCGCCTTGGCCGGATAGCCCCATTGCTGGTAGGCCAGCGTCAAAAACCGCCACAGATCGACCGATTCGGGATGCGCGTCGCGAAGCTTTTCGCAAATCGCCAAGGCGTCTTCATGTCGTTCTTGCAGCGCGCGAAACTCCGCCTCCAACAACGCCAGGCGGACCGAATCGGGCGCCTGCTCCTTCGCCTTCGACAGCACCGACTCGCATTCGGGCAAGCTACGCTCTTCGGCGGGTAGCGAAAGCTCGTGCCGCAGTTTGTTATAAGCCCACACCGCCCAGTCCTCGGGCGAAGCCGCCTTCTGATGCAAGACCTTGTCGTACTGTTCGCTGGCCAGGTCAAACCGACCGGCCCGCTGCCACATGTCGCCAGCCGCCAGCGCCGCCTGCACCGAGTCGGGCTGGAGCGACGCGGCCTCTTGAAAGACTCCGGCCGCCAAATCCCACTCTTCCAGATGGGCGTAGCACTCGCCCAACTTCATCAGCGCTTGATAGCGCGGCATCATCTCCGCCCCCACGCGCTGCGTGGGCTGAAACACCACCAAGGCGCGCTCCAAGTGCGGCACAGCGCGGTGAAAGTCGCCTTGCTCCGCTTCCAGCACACCCCACAAATAGGCGACCGTGCCTTGCAGTTGCGTCAATCGGCCACGCTGCTGTTCCGGCAATTGCAGCGACAAGTCGCGCAAGGCGCGCTCTGTCGCTCCCAGATGTCGTTCCGCGTCATCCAGCTTATGCGTTGCCAAAAGCACGCGCGACGCTTCCAGATTTAAAAAAACGTTGTCCGCGCCAACTTTCTTGAGGCCGCGCTGCCAAATCTCCACCGCCTCGTCGCGTTGTCCCTGCGCCAGTCGAATCCGACCGGCGGCCAAATAATTCTCCACCTGAGTCGGCGCTGCCGCGATGGCTTCATCGCTGTAACGGCGCGCCTCGTCGAGTCGCGCCGCGCGCAGCGCTCGATCGGCGGCCGTTAGCAGCACCTTGGCGTCCTGAGGCGCCTTGGCCAACGCTTGATCCAGATCCGAGTCGGCCGTCCCTAGGTGATGTTGGCGGCGATAGTGGTAGCGCGCCATCAGCGCCTCCACCGATTCGCCCGATGCCTGCACCACGCGATCGACTAGCGCGTCGGCGCGCTCCGCCTCCTTCATTTGTCGCAGGACATCCGCCAATTGCAGCGTCAACTCCACATCTTCCGGCTGCCGAGCCAAGGCTGACTCGAACAATGGCACGATGCTCGCCAGCCGATCGCTCCGACCGGTCGACTGCGCCAAATAGTATTGACTCGACGCAAGCACTTTGAGCGCGGTCGCGTTCTTGGAATCCACTCCTAGCACCCGTTGCGCCGCCGATTCCGCGATCGCAAACGCCCCCAATTCCAGCGACAACTGCGCGTAACGCGCCTGTAGGTCCATCCGCTCCGGCGCCAGGCCAATCACCTGGGCATACCGGCGCCAGGCATTCCGCTTGTCGGCCGAGTTGCGCGCACCTTGATCGATTGTCTTCGCATACTCCGCGCGCGCATCGAGATCATGCGGGCGCAGTTGCAAATAACGCTGATAACACTCAATCGCGCGCGGCCATTGTTTTCGCTCGCGCGCCGCCAGCGCCCGCGCCAGCAACGCGCTCGAGTTGCGCTGGACCTGATAACCGCGCCAAAAATACGCGGCCGGCGTCAACACCACCAACACCAGCGCCGTGACCAGCAGCAGCCGATAGTTGATTACCCGGATTGGCGCATCGGCGGGACGATGGTCCGCCGGCGGAAAAACAGAAGCAACTGGCGACGCGGGCTCAATCACCGGCGACGTTTCTCCTCAAGTTCAACGTTCGGCGTCGGTTGGCGAAAAATGCGTGCATCAGCGCCGGCTTAAGCGCCGTTCGACATCACCGCTTCATCCGGCGGAGCGACGCTGCCGCCGGTGTAGGTGTAGTGATAGCTGCCATAGCGATTGACATACGTCTGCCGCGGCACACCGCTCAGCACCGCCCCCAGCAACCGCGCGCCGGCGCGCGTCAACCGCTCGCAGGCCAGCCGCACTTGCGGCCCGCGACTGCGATCACGCATCGTGCAAAACAACGTTCCATCGGCCGCGCTGGCCAGCAGCAACGCATCGCCCGCGGGCAACACCGGTGGCATGTCGATCACGATATGCCGATAGCGCGGACGCAACTTTTCCAATAGCGCGTGAAAGCGCCCTTCGCTCAACAGCACATGCGGGCTCTTGTTCAAACGGCCAGCCGGCAGAATGCACGGCGCCCCGGGCGGCATCGAAACAACCGCCTGCTCGGCGGCGGCACGGCCATCCAGCACATCCACCAGACCTGGCGCGGCGCCGATGCCAAAGATATGGTGCGCATCGGGATCGCGCAAGTCGGCGTCGATCAACAGCACTGGCTCGTGACACGAACGCGCCAGGCTCGCCGCCAGGTGCGCCGCCAAATTCGATTTGCCCTCGTTGCTGTTGGCGCTGGCGATGGCGATCACCTGCACGGTGTCGATCGCATGCGTCAGCAGCAGGTTGGTCCGCAAATAGTCGATGCTCTCCTCAAAAGTGTCGCGATCCAAATTGAACTGGTGAGTCAGTTTCTTCTTGCCATTGACGGCGCTGACCGGCAACATGGTCACCTCGCCCAGCACCGGCAGGTGGGTTTCTTGCGGAATCTGCTCCGGATCGGCAATCCGGCGGATTCGCATCTCCCACAACACGGCCAATACGAACGGCGCCAACAACCCGGCCAAACACGCCGCGATGAGTTGCTTGTATGGAATCTCCTCAACCGGCTTGCGCGGCAACGTGGCCGGACTCAACAACGTCACCCGTTCCGGCGCGTTCATTTCGGTGCGCAATCGCTCGACACGGTCCGAAATCATGCTGTGAATGTCTTCCGCCCGGTTGAGTTTCTCGCGCGCGAATTCCAAATCCAGATTCTCGCTTCCCGTGTCGGCCAGCTTCGATTTTTCTTCGTTGATCCGCGCTTCGAGTGTGGCGACCAACAATCGGTGGTTCTCGATCCGCGTCTGCAATTCGTCCATTTGCGCCGCGTGCTCTTGCCGCGCCGCGTCTTGCAGGATTTCGACTACCTCGGGCCGAGCTTCCTCGCGGGCCTTCTTCAATTCCGATTCCAGTCGCGCGATTTTGCTGCTGAGGATGTTCAGTACGCGGCGATCATTCGTCACAGCCTTCCGCTTATTGAGTCCCGCCTCTTCGTCCTGTAGTTCCGCGAGCAGGTGTTGAACTTGCGGATGCTGCTCCACCGCCTGATCGATCATTGTTTCAGAGAACGTCGTCGTCGGCTTTTGATCTTCAATTGCCTTGTGCTGCGCCTCTTCCATCAACAAATCGATCTCGGCCTGACGCAGTTCCCGGTCTAGTTCCAGATACGCCGACCGCGCTGCCGTCTCCGTGGCGTTTTTGTGTTCTGGCGCCAGGGTCACCGCCCCCCCCGAGGCCGCCGTCTGCTTGGTCAATTCACGCACCCGATCGCGTAGCGCGCCCAGGTCCTTCTCGCGCGATTCCAAATCAGACTCGAGCACTTCAATCAAGTTGAACGATCGCTCGTCCACGTCGCTGTGCCGCGTCTTCAAATAAGAATTGAGCACCGTGTCGACGATCTTCTTCGATCCCTCGGGCGTCGATGAGTCGAAGCGGATCTGAAAAATGTCCGACTCGCCCACCGAGTCCACCACCAATTGATGGCTCAGCCACTCCAGCGGATCTTCTTCTTCCAGCAGGTCGGGCAGCCGCGCGATCTCGGGATTGCTGATCACCGAGTTCAGCACGATCGGACTGCGGATCAATTGCTTCTGCGTTTGCACAAATCGCCGCGTGTCTTCCGGCCCCGGAAACGCCACATGTTGACGATCCTCAATGCGCAGCCACGATATGGCCCGATACACCGGCTCGAACAACAGCCACACGGCAATCGTCCCGGCTAGCGCCAGCGGAATGCCCGCCAGCAGGCACCATAGCCACCAATTGCGCGCGGCTCGCAGTATCAATTGCAGGCCCACGCGAGGCTGCGGTTGGTAATCGTCGGTCAGTGTCGGCGGGAGTTGTGTCATAGCGGAAGCAGACTGGCCTGAGATTGGGAAGAGAACCAGACGCGATGCGCCGATTTATTGTTGAACGCTCGGCGCGGAAAAAGAGGAGAGGGTCGCCACCGGTCGGACCTCGATCACCAACCGGTTCAGGTACCATAGTAGTAGGCTCAACAGCCCCGTCGCAAGGAGGATCATCACCCACCCGGCGGCGTCATGCGAAAAGTGACGCGCCGCCGATCCCCCGATGTAGCGATACAACAAGCCCGTGGCCGTAATGCGCAGCACATTCGATACAATCGCGATCGGCGCCGCCGCCGCAATGATCGCGAACGTCTGCCACCACGGGCGTTCGGTCAACAGCACATAGGCGAACGACACCGCGAAGAACCCCACAAACAATCGCAGGCCGCTACAAGCCTGCTCGACCTCCAGCGGTATGTCGCCCAAGAGCAGTGTGTTTCCCACCGCAACGGCCGGCAGCCCAAGACACTGCAACAAAAAGCAACTTCCAAACGTGGCAACGCCCTGCAGCGGCAGACTCAGCGCGTGCTCAATCCGCCACGGCAACGGCACCATGAACGCCAGAAAGCACAATGCCGGCAAACACCACGCCAGGCACTGCCTGCCCAAAAAGAACCAGCACACGCCCGCCAGCCACACCGGTATGGTGTAGCCGTCCAACGGCTCCAGATAAAACCAGGCCGCCAGCGGTCGCGCCAACGACGCCAGCGCGATCAGCCCCAGGCCCCCCCAGGAGAGCCCCGGCTCAATGCCCGGAAACGTCTCGCGCCGCGCCCACAACAGATACCCGGCGAAGGGAACCACCAAGAAGCCGTGCGAATAATCTGCCTCGCGGATCCACGCTTGCACCATCCGCTCCAGCGCTGGCCAATACGACCAGAAAAAGAGGATCGCCAAGATCGGCAGTCCAACGAGCCATTTCCAACGCGACTGCATAGGTGCTTTCCGTCTGGACTCCGTCCCCGTGGGTAGCGCCGCGTGTGTGCGGCCCTACGCTCAATTCGTTCGCCACAATGAATGAAACGCTTTCGCCCACATGCCGCCGACACGCCAAATGCAGCGTCTTCGGCGGCCCACTCTAGATCGCGCCGCGGCAAATCCGCATCCTCAGCGCGAACCCAATGGCAGGGACGAACGCGGTAGAACTGGCCGATCAACTGCCCAAACCGCTAGCCGCCCTGCTGCGGTAGTTTCAACTCCTGCGAGAACCAAATCGCGCCCGGAAAGACGCCTGACGCGAATGGTCAGTAAGCCGGACAAGTTACTCGATTGGGGGGACTAAGGTTCGATTATGGACAGCCCCCCCCAAGTGTCAAGCCGCAGCCACCCCGCTAATAGGCCAGCAATATGGCAGTAGTTCCGTCCAATTACGACGATTTTGCCTGCTGCTCCGCTTGCAACCAGCGCCGCCCGTCATCGTTCGGCGGCTCGCCGCGTCGTCTATTTATGGAGCGGGCGTCGATACGCGCGACGACCTTCATATTCCTGGCGCCGCTGCTTGATCGCTTGCGGCAGTTCCATGTCCCCCGCCGACATGGCGGCCGCCAGCGCTCGATCGCTGGCGCCCACGGCCTCCTCAAATCGCCCAGCCGCCGCATAGGCGGCGGCCAGCGTGTCGAGATAGCTGGCGCGATCCGGGTACTTGGCGCAGATTCCCTCGGCCAACCGCACTGCCTCCTCGCCATCGCGCACTTTGTCGTCAGGGCTGGTGGCCAAGAGCCACGCCAGCAGATTCTGTAGTGTGTCGCTCGTCGAACCGGCTGCCACGCTGCCACGCAAGCGGTCCACCGCCCCCGATTCGTCCCCCGTGTCGAGCAAAAGCTCCGCCAATGCCAATGTGGCGCCAACATGACGCGGATCGATCGCCAGCGCGCGCTCCCAGGCGTTCTTGGCGTCCACAAGTCGATCCAGTTTCCGATAAGCGCCGCCGAGCCCATAGAAAGCGTCCGTACCGGCTCTATCGAGCTCCACCGCATTTAGAAATGCGTTCTCGGCTTGGAACCAATGCCCCTCGACTCCATACAAGCGGCCCAGCCAAACCCAAAATCGGACGTCGCGCGGAAACCGATCCACCGCAGATTGCATCAATTCCACCCCCTCGGCAACCTGCCCCTGTCGCGCCATCAATTCAATCATCACCAGATAGATGCTCACGTCATTGGAGGTGTTCTCCAAGAGAAAGCGATATTCCGCCAGCGCCGCGGCATCGTCCCCCACGCGGGCCAGCAGCGCCGCCAATCGATAGCGCGCGCCCAGCCGCAACGGTTCCGCCGACAGCGCCTCTCGATAGGCCGCGATGGCGCCAGCCAGGTCGCCCGCTTCCTCCAACCGCTCCGCTTTCCCCTTCGAGGAGTCCCCCGGAAACAGCAAGGCCAGATAGCGTTCCTTCCGCTCCAGCGGCGATATCCGCGGATCGTCGTCGCCCCGTTCAAACGCCACCAGCGAGACCGGCGCGCCTGCTTTATAGATGATGCGATCTCCCGCTTGAGGCTCGGGCATGGCGCACAGCGCCAGCGGCACAAATCGATTCGTTGCCCACACAAACACCAACCGCTCGGCAGGCGCGTCGCGCAGCGTTGACACCGCCGGAAAGGTTTCCGTCGTGTACGTATTGACCGAATAGCCGTGAAGCGGAGACTTCACATAGCCCAGGGCTGGTTTGGAAAGAAAGTGCACAAACGGGGCTGCGGTTACGATCGCGCGGTCGCGCGCCTCGTGTTCCAATGCCTTCACCAGCGCCAGGTTCTCACGGTGATCCGCCAGGTACTCGCGACTCCGCTCCAAGAACGCGCCGGTCCGTGATTGAAAAACGTCCTCGCTCGGCAGCGCCGGCAAAAATCTACCCGAGGCGTTCGCCAGATTGAACGCAATCACTAGCGCCACCAAGCCCAGCCCCCAGCCCCCTGCCTTGAGTCGCTGAAAAAGCGATACGGCCAGCACGATCCAAACATAAACCAGCGGCATCGTCAGATAACGCGGAATGGTGTAAATCCGCGACAGCACCAACAGCAGGCCAATCACCGCCGTCCAACAGTACAACTCCACCCGCTGATCCCAAAGCGCTTCGCGCGCGATAGCCAGCGCGCCCCCCACTCGCCTCGGTCGCGGCAGCCCCTTCCAATCGCCAAGCAACCGGGCCCCAAGCAAAACCAGACTGAGCGCTAGCGACACCAAGAAAATCAGCGCCAAGTCAGGGCACCAATAACGCGCGTCGAGCAGCGATACGATCCCTTCCGCGGTGTTGGCCTCGCGCTGTTCGACGCTGCTCTTGGGTAATAGCGACATCCACTGCGCGACCGACAACTCAATCGCCAAGCAGAACAGCGCCATCCCAAAGCCGACCCACCACCGTCGCGCGCGGCAGGCGCCGCCATTGAGGCTGGCCACCGAAAGTAATGCCAAAAAAGTCACCAAGGCCGCCGTGCTGACGCCGCCGCTCAGCTTGACGAAGAATGCGGCCAGCGACATGCAGGCCGCCCCGAAATACCAATCACGCGCCACGCACCACAACGCCAAAGTCGCCATCAAGGTCATCGGCAAGTCCATGCCGATCATGTCGATCTGCGTCGCGAAGAGCGGCGTCGTCAGCACCGCCGCGGCCACGAGCCCCGCGGCCCAATTCCCAACCCTGCGATACAGAATCGCAAAGATAACCAACCCCAGCGCCGCTGCCGTCGCAAAACTAAATAGATGTCCCGCCACCAGCACCGCTTCGACGCTCGGCAGGCTGCGCATCGCGCAAGCCAATAGCGACGGCATCACGCTGACAATGTAAATTGCCGCTCCCCCTTCGATGAATCTCCCTTCTTGCGACGTCAGTTGCGCGTAATCGAAGCCGGTCCGCGCCAGAAAATCGGCTTCCAAAAACAACCCCATCGCCGAGTCCCAATACGGTGGCGAATCGATGATCTCGCGCCGCCACACCGCAATGATCGCAGTCACCAGCACCAGCGCCGCCAGCCACGCGCGCCAACCCACGAGCCATTTTGGCAAAGCAACTGGGCGGAGGTGCTGCCGCGCGGCGCTCGCCGATTTCGCGGCGACTGGGGGACGGTCGCGCCGTAATTTGGCGGCCCGGCTCATGGTTGTCGCCCCTGAATGTTCATCCGTGGCCGACGAAATGGCTGCGACTTCAAATACAGCTCGTAGCGCGCCTCGGCCCCATCGCCGCGCGCGTCGTCGCGTGCCGTTCGCGCGGCCACAATGGCCTGTTCCGCCACTCGCAATGCGTCCTTGAAACGCCCACACTCCGCATACGCCGCCGCCAAAGCGTCCAGCGCGTCGATGTCCGGCGTGGGGGAGGACAAACAAGCGCTTTCAATCATCGCCACCGCCCGCGCTCCGCTGCGAAACTCCGCCTCTGGCGATGTCGACCATAGCCACGCTAAGCCTGCGCGAGCGGCAAGCGAACGATCGTTCAATTTGAGTAGTGCTTGCCAATGCGCAGCGGCCAACGCGTCGTCGCCCAGCAGCAAGTGAGATCTCGCCAATCCATCGAGCGCGCTCTCGCGCTCTGGATCGGCGGCAACCGCCTTCTGATACAGTGCCCGCGAGCCGGCGTCGTCATTCTGAAGCCGTGCGATGCGTCCCAACAGCTCATACGCCGCCGCGCCGTAGATTGGATCAGCCGTCAATGCCTGGGCCCCTTGTGCCGCCGCCGCCAATTGGTCTTGTGCCACCAATAGGTTCGCCCGGCGCAACTGGGCGGCATCGGCCATCCGGCTGTCTAGTTCCCGCTGTTGTGATTTTGGATCATTCGGCAACTCGCGAAACCACTCTTTTAGCATTTGCGTCGTATCGTCGGGATAAACGCCGATTCGGTGATCGCGCAGCCGAATCAATTTCAGTTTGTGCCCCCGAATGGTATTGAAAGGCAAGCTCTCATCGTCCCGCATCGGCATGTGACAGTCGATGCAGTTAGTGCGCAAATTCTCGCCGACCTCGCTGAACTTGCCGCAGTCATCCATCTGGTGGCAGGTCAGACATTTGGCCGAGAACATCGCCACATCGCCCCGCTCGTGCCGATGCGGATCGTGGCACGTCGTGCAGGTCATTGTGTCGTCGCCAGCAAAGCAGCGCGATTGGCTCAGCCGCTGCACTTGGTTCACGCTATGCACAAAAGCGCTCGTTTCCGCTGGATCGTCGGGCTTCAAATACTGCTCCAGCAGTTCCCCGACCCGATAGCTGAACGGCGGCTGCACCGGCGTCCCCACCGAGCCGTGGCATAGTCCGCACATCTCCAGTTGCCGCGCGCGCAGTAGCGCGCTGGGGTTCACTATCGCGCGACCGCCTGCCGCCTCGGGATGCAATCGATGGAACTCGGCGTGTTCGCTCCCCCGGCCATGGCAGCGCTCGCAAGAGATCCCCAACAAAAAATTGTCTTGACGATAACGGTTCTCGCTGCCGGCCACATGCTCAAAATACGTCGAGTGGCACTCCAAACAACGCGGCCCCATGGGGCGATCCCACATCGCGAATCGATTCGAAAAACCTGGCGCGTTCGCCCATCCGCCGAGCGGAGTGAAATACACCACCGGCATCTGAAACAACTGATCTCCTTGCCAGTACATGGCCGCCTGCGCGTTTTTTCCCGAGCCCATCACCAGGTCGATCTGTCGCGAGAAATGCGCCGGCCCTTGGGGACCTACGGTGTGCGACGTTTGCGCGAAGCGATCTCCCTCGCGCGTCATTTCGTACCACAACTCGTCTCGGCCGGTCCTTAACTGATTGTGCCCCGGCGAAAAATCGCCAAGCACGCTCTCGGGCGTCGGTAGGCAAAAACTGCGCGCGTGACCGGTTTCAATGAATCCCTCGTACTTGTCCGCGTGACATTCCTTGCATCCCGCGGGCCCGATGAATGAGCGATTCTCTCCCGGCGCCAGTGCGGGCGGCGAAACCGCAGCCACCTTGGCGCTTGGTCGGGAAGCGGAAGGTCGGTCCACCGGGCCGCGTAGCGCAAGCACCAGAGGCGTTGCCAGCGCGAAACAATAAAGCACTCCCGCCGCCGACAAGCAGCGTACGACAAGCTCGGTCCGCGACGAATCGCGACCGGCGTCCATTTCCCTACGCTCAGCTTGTCGGTTGCTACTCACGATTCGTTCCCGGGCGGCTTCGCCGCTAGTCGATCGAGCGCCGCCCGCGCAGGCCGGTTGTTGGGATCAATCGACAAAGCCGTCTTGAGATGTTGGATGGCCAGCTCCCGATCACCCGCGCGCGCCAGTAATTCCCCCAAAGCGCCATGTGCGTCGCTCCGCTGCGGCGCAAGCCGCACCGCCTCTTGATATTCCTTCAACGCATTGGCAACCGCGCCGTCTTGCGCTAGCACGTTCGCCAGCGCCAGCCGGGCGTCAATCCAATTGGGTTGCTTCGCCACAGCTTGCCGCAATTGATCCGCGGCACGACCCCATTGCCGCTGGCGCGCAAACAAATTGCCAAGACTATAGCGCACATTCGCATCGTCTGGCGCCGACGTCGCCACAATCTCCAATTCGTGAATCGCCTCCTGATCGCGCCCCACCGCCGCCAACGCGGTCGCCAGGTTCTGCCGCGCTGGCAATAGCTGCGTGTCGAGTTCCACCGCGCGCGCTAGCGGCGCCAAGGCGTCCCGCGCGCGCCCCTTCTGCAAATAAAGCGTGCCCAGCCCGACATAGGCGATTGGCCACTCGGGACGGATACGAATTGCCTCGCGATACGCCTGCTCGGCGCCAGTAGAATCCCCCGCCTGCGTTAAGGCGCGCGCCAAAGCGCTCCAGGTCGGCTCGTATTCATGCTGCCATTCCAGCGCCCCTCGGTAGTGGCGGATCGCTTCGGCTGTCCGCCCACTTCGCGCCAATAAATCTCCCAGCGCCAGTTGAGCGCGCCACCCGCCAGGGTCGCGAGCCACCGCCTGTTCGTAATAGCGAATCGCATCGGCCACCTGGCCACGCTCCACCAGCGCCGCGGCCAGCGCGCGCTGCGCCGCCGGAGAATGCGGCGCCAATTCCACCGACTTGCGAATGAGAGCCAACCCCGCCTCGCTCTGGCCAGTGGCGGCCAGCGACTGACCCAATCGCAGTTGCGCTCGTGACGATCGTGGATAAAGCCGAGCGGCCTGCTCATACAGCGGCACGGCCTCGGCCGCGCGCCCCTGGTTCTCCAATTCCCCGGCCAGAATATGACGCAACATCATACTGTCGGCGTTCACTGCCAAACCCGCTCGGGCTAAGGTTTCGCTGTCGCGCCAAACCGCTGTTTGACGGTGCGACAGTACCGCCAGTCCAACAAGCCAAATCGCGGCGAGCGACCACCAGACTGGCGACCGATGCCGCGACAGAAACCACGCCAGCCCGAGCGCCGGGCCGATCAAAGCCAGATGCATATACCGATCGGCCACGGTCGAAGTGTCTTGATACCCAAACGGGATCAGCCCCAAGACCGGCGCCAAGGCCACTAGCGCTAACACAAGCGCTACTCGGTACTGTCGGCCAATCGGCAGCCACCACGCAGCCGCCGCGACCACGGCCGGCGCCAGCCACGTCCACCACACATATCCCTGCTCAAGCGCTAACCGCGGCGTCCGACCGTAATCGGTTGCCAAGGAACAAGGCGCCCAGAACTTCTCTAGATAAAATGCCAATGCGTCCGCCGCCACCAGCGGACGCGCCCAGATTGGCGCAGCAAACTCCAGCGATTCGCCGGACTGTTGCCCCTTGGTCAGCAAGGCGATCACGGCGGCCAGCGCCATCCATGGCGTCAGCGATTTTGCAATCAATCGCCAATCGCACTCTAACCAACCGCGATCCAACACCAACGCCATCAGCGGAATCGCCGCGGCCGAGGGCTTGGCGAGTAGCGCCGCCAGCAAACACCCCGTGGCCAACGCATAGCGGGACCATCGCCAAGCATCGCCTGAAGGGCAGCGCGCAAAGCGCACGTATTGCCATAGCGCTACAACGCCAAACAGCCCAGCCAGCAAGGTCTTGGTTTCCGTAATCCAGGCAACCGGCTCCACCTGCAATGGGTGCAGCGCAAACAGCAAGGCGCCACAGGCCGACGCGCCGCGGCACCCCGTCAGTTCGATCAGCAGCGCCCATACCGCGATCGTCCCCGCCAAGTGCAGCCCCAAATTGCCGGCATGAAACACCCGCGCGTCCAGCGGAACCTGCGGCGGACGGACCTCCGGTAAAAAGGCTGCCCACCGTTCCAGCGCAAAGAAGCTGTAGGTCACCGGCGCGTAGGTGTAAAAGTACGGCACGCGCCAAAGCTGCGCGACATTGCTAGCCGTCAACGGATCGTAGTACGGATTGGTGAGGATGTTGCCGTAATCGTCGTAGTTTAAGATGGCATGGCCAATCACCGGCCAAAACACGGCGGCCACCAGCAGCGCGATAGCGACTCCCAAGCCCGCTAGCCATCCCCGCCCGCGGGCATTGGTCGCGCTGGAGATTGCTTCCGCCGTTTGACGCATGCCGCCAGATTTCCAAACGCCGTCCGAGTTCCGACTTTTGTCGCTAATTCCCACTTGTCCTTTATGCTAACTTGCGCGACTTTTACTGAGCAATGACGTCTCAAACGCGGACCAGGCGACTAACGTTTTCTGACCGGCCACAAGACCCCCGCTGGCGATTGCGCGGCGCTGCGCTGATTCTGGGTCTATTGCTCGGCCTGCTCGGCGCGGAAGTGCTCCTGCGACTGCTCCCCACAACCGCCTCCCCACTCGTCACCAAGCGCGCGCTCTATCGCAACGAACTGCGCGACACCTATTTCTGCTATCCCACCAATCCCACCGGCGAATTAGGCCCCTTGCCAGATACCACGCAGCCCGGCTGGCAACTGCAAACCTTGTCGCTCCCTCCTCACGAAATCCCCCTCGCTCATCTCCCCGAGACTCCCTGGTGTGTCGAGTTTCACCGCACCAATCAGGGCCTCCGAGACGATCGAGTCTACGATCCCCTCCCGCCGGCCGGCGTCCTCCGCATCGCGGGCGTGGGCGACTCTTTTGCCGCTGGCGAGGGGGTATCGCTCGCCAATTCCCTATTCCGCCAAATGGAGCGTCAACTAGGACCGCAATTTCAGATCGTCAACTCCGCGCTCCCCGGCCTTGGCGCGACAGATCAATACTCGCTGCTGCGTCACACCGTCAGTCAACTGCACTGCCCGCGGGCAATCGTCGTTTTCTTGATCAACGATATCGCGCTCAGCCAGCCACTGCTCGATCAACAGAACTTTCTCAATGACCTGATTAACGTCCGCGCCGAACGACTCCAGCGCGCCGATTGGCTCGCGGGACTCGCCCGCCATTCTCGACTGGTCGACTTTCTTAGCTCGCGACCGGCGCTGGCGCGGGTCGAGCGCGATACGATTCGCTGGTATCGCAACTGCTATGAACCAAGCTACAACGCCGAGAATCTACGCAAGCTTTGGCGGGAAATCGCCGATCTTTCCCGCGTGCCCAATTGCGAAGTCGCGCTGGTGCTCTATCCCTTGCTCGAAGGATTGCGCCACGGCTACCCGTTTCAGTCGATTCACGACCGCGTTGCTAGCGTGGCCAGCGAAGCCGGTTTGCCCGTGCTCGATCTCGCCCATGCGTTCCAAGGCATGGATGAACGGTCGTTATGGGTGCATCCCATCGACCATCATCCAAATTCTCGGGCTCACAAGATTGCGGCCTCGGCCATCGTTGACTGGCTGCGGCAGGAGCATCCAGCGTTCTTGACACCTCCTCCCGCCAACGTTCATTCCCCCTCGAAATGAGTAGCGCAAGCACTGTTCGCTATTGAACTTATCGCGCCCACCCACTTGGGTGGAGTCAGGCTCCTGCCAGCGGGGGATTCTTCTAACACCCCCCAATTGGTTACTACCAAAGTCCAAACTCCTGACTGCATCAGGGAATACGGCTGAATGGAAAATTAGATTTTTTTCAAAAATATGGTTTGCATTCCCAAGGTGTCCGGTTACTATGGCCACGTGAAATCGGCCAGCGATAGCTTGACCGATGCCAGTTAGCACTAGTTATTCACTTTTTCGCATTCCGCGATGTTCACGAGTGGGCCTGAGGACCTGGGGATGGTCGACATGAAGTTCTTCTTCCGCATGCGTTCGTTTGCAGTATTTTCTTCCGCGCTCGCAGTGGCTCTCGCCACGTCGGGAACCGCCTGGGCAGATGCCGAAGGTGGCGTCGGTCAGAACTTCTTTAATCTCTCCTCGGGAGTGATTAACGAAGGTCAATCGATCACGGCCAGCGCACAATTCAATGTCAGCCCTGCCAACGAATCTGGCTTTGCGGGCACAACCACTCGCACCTTCAACACCAATAACCTTGGCTATAGCGCTCCCGGTAGCGACCAAGGCAGCACCAGCTCGGGCAATGTCGGCGGTGGCAGCGCCACGCAGACCTTTGGCTCGGGCGCGCTGACCTACAACCAAAACGGCGTCTACAATGTCGGCTTCAACCAGGCTTTGGGTTGGCACTGGCAGGAAAACGCCTCGTACGGCACCGGTAACCCCAGCGGCGATACGTCCTCGGGTGTGGCGGATAACCGCACGTTGACCGTGCTGAACGTCGCCCCGACGATCACAAGCGCGAATCAGAACGGCAACAACTCGAACATCACGGTGAATGAAGGTAGCACCGTTGCCTTGGACATGACGGCCACCGATCCGGGCGCCGACAACATCAACTTCACCATCAATGGCGGTGGCGCCGGCGCCCCTGGCAATACGCCCGGCTCAACACGCACCTCCAGCACCGTCAACGTCACCTACAACAACAACGGTGTCTTCAACAACACGTTCCAAGCAACCGACCAGGATGGCGCCAACTCCACCAATGGTCCCATCACGCGTGCGGTCACGGTACTCAACGTCGCTCCGCAGAACCTCACCTTGTCCCTGTCGAGCAACGTGATCAACGAAGGTCAGTCGATTAACGCGAGCATGACCGCCACCGATCCTGGCGCCGATACGATTAACTTCAATATCAGCGCCAGTGGATCGAATCCCACCCAGAGCGACAGCCAGCCGGCGGGTTCGATTCCCGGTGCCCCGGGTTCAACTCGCACGTCCAACACGGTGAGCCTGGGACCGTTCTACGAGAACAATGGCGGCACAACCACCGCCAACGTGCTCGGCACTGCCTTCGATGGCGATGACACCTCGTCGATCAGCGACACGTTGACCATTCTCAACGTGGCCCCGA